>CAZGSG010000017.1:0-37249 GCA_964528095.1 uncultured Terrimonas sp. | reverse complement strand
GGGGTATTGGCGGCGAAGGTCATTCCCCAGGGACCGCCGGCAACGGTCTGGTCCATACTGAATCAGGCCCAGCCATTTTTCATTACGCTCATATCGGCTTTTCCAAGCGGACTAGTCGCCAGATGGCCGGCGAAACGATGTTCGAGGTCCAGTTCAGGTCCCTGTGCCCCCATTTTTTTTGTCGTGTGGCAATCATCGCAGCCCATCGTGGTTACAAGATAGTCGCCACGTTTTACCAGGCTATCCTGGCTGATCGGTTGCGGGTTATTGCTTTTGGCTCCGCCGCTGCAGGCAATTAAAAATAATGTTGCAGTAACAGTAACAGATGATAGAAATAAAACCGTTTTTTTCATTGTATGTTTTTTATAATTGAATAAGTGGTTACATGCCGAAAATGATACCCGCGAGTAAACTGGTGAACCCGATAATATTGGCTGTTTGCCGTATACTATACACACTTAGCCAGCGATTGCGATAGGTCGTCCAGTTGCCGGGATAATCGGCCGGAGTCCAGCTATTGATAACCCTGTTGAGTGGCAGACTGATTTTGATGATCAATGCCAGGTCTATGGCCAGCGCTATCAGGGCGATCACAGACCTGCTAAATAATAATCCCGAAGGATTGGTCACACAAAAAGCCGTCAAAATGATACAGGATATCAGGGCAAAATAATAAACATAGGACAGGTTTTTTTTCAGGTTCTTAACGAGCAGGTGGCGCGATTCGATATAGGTTGCCGCCTGCATATTGCGTGATACTTTAGACATCGCCAGCATATAAAAAAAACACTGGCTGATCATTACCGCGTATATCAGCATAGTAATGAACAAACAAATTTTAATTGACATGGTTAATGGTTTAATGGTGGTGTAAAATAACGCAGGTCAGGCTCGAAAGATACTGCACAATGACTGAACTGTGACAAATGCAGCATGAACTGATAAGAAATAAAAAATGCGAATGAATGAACCGGCCCGATAACAGGCCGCCTGTAAAAAAAACGGTGGCCGGAGATTTATATGGGCATAGACGGACAGGTACCCCGGCTTGCTGGTATGTTTGGGGAAGGGTTAAATGAACGCGGTCCTTTAATCTAAAGGTTATTCGTCTGCTTTTTCGTCTTGCGACTTCTCCGCAGATTCGCTAAAATGATCTTCAAGGAAAATTTGCTGAATAGCCGCTGCAAAAGCATAGACCTGTTGTTGCCAGTATTTTCGTTGTTGAATGGTCGTATGGTCCTCCGGTCTTTTAGCTCCCGGAAATTCGATGGTGAGCACGCGCATCGCGGGCCTGTTTTTTATCGTATCGGTATCTTCATAAACGGCCGTAGTGCCCCAGGTGCCTAATGATATGCCGCTGCCCCGGTGGCCATTCAATACAGAGCCGGTCATATTTCTTTTTTGTAAAGCTCCTTTTGCAACCGGGGTAGGATCTTTGTAATATAAAGCTGTGGGTTTTTTATTTAGCTGGTTGCCCGCAACATTACCGCCATTCTCATTGATGAGTTTTGCAATGGCAATAGCCAGGCTGCTATCGGATGAGTAGCCTAATGCGATGCCCCTGTGATCTGTTCGGGGGTCTGCATACACGCCACCATAATTAGTTTGCCGGATTGCGTGCAGGCTCGCGATCCGCGAGGGTCTGAAAAAATTGATCAGCTGCAGTAGTTGTTGATTTTCTTTTTCAATCACCCTGCCTGCATGATCTTTTGCCTCATCCTCATTAAAGGCGCTGCCGGGCGATGGCATCTGCCTGTTGGGATCTGCTGCGGCATTGGAAGAATAACGGCCAATATTCATTGTACTGCCAATAAGCGCAGGGTTTTCCATTGCCGCCGCCGCATTATCGGGGAACAGGGCGGGTATGATGATCACGGAATAATAAGGGCGTGAACCTGTAGACAACAGGCGTATCAGCGTATTGCCAACTTCGATGGATGATAATTCCGACCCGTGTACACCGCCAATGATCAAAGCCCGCTGATCACTGCTGCCCGGAAAGTAAAATGCCTCGATCTCCCTTCCTTGTTTTGTTGTACCAAGAGACAGCCTGGAAGGCAGGCCTCTGGTTAAAATAGCCGAAAGATCATTCAATGCAGGCAGCATTACGGTTTTCTTTTCAGCATCGATGGTAAAGGATGACGCATTGCTTTTTTTACCTGTGGTATCTGTTTTCTGTGTAATAGGTGTACGCGGATTCTTTTTATCGGTTGTGATAAAGGAGATGCAGGCGATAAGGGGGATTATTGATAATACGATGCGCATTTGAATTTTCTGTTTAATAACGTTGTAGTCCCCGGCCAGACAGTTTTATAGTTTTACAAATTCGACTCTCCGGTTAGCCGTTTTGCCTTCTTTTGTTTTATTATCAGCAATAGGTTGTGTTTCACCTTTTCCTTCTGTTTCAATTCTTGTTGCATCTATTGCAAATTCGCTGATCAGTAATTCCTTGACAGCCGACGCGCGTTTTTTCGATAATTCCATGTTCGCGGCATCATCCCCATCACTGCTGGTATGACCAAGCACTTTTATTTTCACGCCTGCATTTTCTTTTAATACCGCGGCTATTTCTTTTACCACACCATAAGATTCCGGTTTGATGACCGCGCTTTGAAAATCGAATAAAATGCCTGTTGTAGAGAATTTACCTTCTTCTATAAGTTTATGTCTTGTGTCGGGCTTACCGGTAGCGATCTTGATATTGCTTACAAAAATGCCATACGCTTCTTCCGCGTAATTGGTATGGCTCACATCAAATACCAACTGGTTCATCATGCTGGAAGCAGGCACTGCCTTTGGAGCATCAAATAGTTTATCTCCATTGATCCACATGCGAAAACGTTCTTTCTGTACCTGTATGGCAATGTGTACGGGTTTACCATAGTATTTATCGAGCGGTGCATATTCTTTTGCATCACTTGTATAGTAGTAGTTGTTAAGAACACGTGTGTCAAGGCTCACCTTCGAAGTGCCATATTCTTTTGGGTAAATATTGGCGATCACTGCCGCGTTTTTCTTATAATTTTTTAAGAATTCATTAGCTGTATTGGATTCCTCTCCACTGGAAAATAAACCCACTTTAACATCAGGGTACATCCAGCCATTGTTCTTTAGCTGTAGTATCAGGTCAAATTCCAACGTATAATCGGTCCCGAATTTTTTTTGATTGGCACTGAGATAAACAAATTGTTTATGCAACCGAAGCCATTGACCTGGATACTTGTCAAGTGTAGTTACTTCTCCGGTTCCACTGGTATTCCAGTTCACGGGTAATTCTCCTGGCTGTTCCTGTTGAAAATCCTCTGCATATAGAATTGAGTCGCCCGGTATAAAATCGAATTTATAATAACTTTTCAGCGTTGAAGGTTGTTCTTCCTCCGTTGTCGTTTCTTTTGCTATGGTTTCTTTTGTATCCGTAGTGGTTGTTTTTGTGTTTTTGCCTTCTGCTTTGTCCAGTGCTTTGTCTATCTGGTTATCTATTTTATTATCCGCTCTTTGCTGTACTTTGTTTTTAGCTTTATTCAGAATGTTCCCAAGCTGTGCCTGCACAAGGAAAGGACCTGCCAGCAACAGCATCATTAATAATAGTCGATGTCTCATTGTATGTATGTATTTGAAGACAAGTTAATACGCGGTACCCGTACAGAAACACAGGTTTGAATGAAATGAAAGTAGGAAGGGATGAACTGCTGTTTTAGCGTACCGGGAAATCAGCAGGGAAGCCGTAGGGGCGTTTACTTAGCAGGTTTATTGGGCCCGATGGATTTACTTTTAATTAAACGAACGCTTTGATAGGCTAATAAAGATCAACGTTAGTTTGTCGTTGTAGCGGACTGTTTTTTTCGCATATAGCTTTCAGCTATTGTGATCATTTTTTCATACTCGGCGATCTTATCATGTTCGGTCTCGCAATTGAGGTACCTGATATTTTTCTCTCCGCAATAAATACTCAGTGAACCATCTTTTTCCGCGTTAATATTATCCTGTAATAGGATATTGTAATTTTCTGCTGCCAGGCTGTCAAATAAATTGCTATCAGTGGTAAGGAACAGGTCATCTGCATCTTTATCCGGATTTATATGCAGGTCTTTTGCATCTTTTTCCTTTTCATTGCCTGGCAGGTAATCATTGATGGAATATCCTTCGTCTTTATTATTATGTAACGCGATCAGCCAGGATAAGTTTTTAGGTATAAGCTGAAGGATACGTTTTGCGAACTTATCTACTTCGTCTGCTGCTTTTTTGCTGAATCTTCCCTGTTCGGTGAGCGTTTTATTGATACCTTCTCTTGAAAATATTCTGTTTGGATCAAAACCATAGCGTTTGCCATTCAGGTTGAATCTGATGATACGATCACCTCTGTTGTCAAGACGGATCAATAATCCGCCCTGTTGCTGCAAAAGTCTTTTAGTAGCAATTACAGAGGTTTGTTCGTCATCGTGCAGGTTGATAAATACAAGGTCTTTCAGATTGCCATAAACGGCGAGTGTAAAAGGAATTGCGCGGTCGCCTATTTTAAGAAAGATGGTATGAGAAAGGGGTTGTTGCCAGTTTTTAACGGTATTCGTGTCCTGTCCTTTACAAAGACAGGAGCCAAGAAGAAATAATATGGATAACAGAGCAGGATACATTGGTCGGAATGCCGGGGTAAAATCTTGGTTTAAAAGATAAATGATCTGTTTAAGCGGTCCGGTATTCACTTATTACCCTGATCCGCTAAATATGCTCACAAAACTGCTTTTATCATTGCATAAGGAATTCAAAATTATTATGTTTGTGCGAAAGACCTGATAAAAGAATGGGAGAAAGCGTAAAAAAATGGATAAGGATATTATTTAGGGCAGTTAATATAGCGATTATTTTATTGTACCTGCTTGTTTGCCTGGTTCCTTTTCTGAATGGAGGCCGGTTTTGGTATATTTCATTTCTTGGACTGGGTTTTCCTTATTTGCTTATCTGCCTGTTATTTTTTTTGTGTTATTGGGCAGTAAAAAGGTCCAAATGGTTTTTTGCTGTGCTTATTACCCTTTTATTGGGCTTTCAGCAGATTTCTGTGATGATAGGCCTGAGTTTTTCCTCAAGGGAAAAAG
Source organism: uncultured Terrimonas sp. (assembly GCA_964528095.1). Lineage (GTDB taxonomy): Bacteria > Bacteroidota > Bacteroidia > Chitinophagales > Chitinophagaceae > CAZGSG01. The sequence continues at coordinate 32,159 of CAZGSG010000017.1, read as the reverse complement.
CCGGCCTGAAAAGTGAGATTGCTGTAAGGGTGATGACATGGAATGTTTTTCGCTGGGACGAGCAGAATAAAAAAGCGAAGGGCGGGGTAAGCAATCGTAAGCTGATGATCGATGCTGTCAACAAGCAGAATGCGGATATTCTCTGTTTCCAGGAATTTTTTGAACCCAGGAATACAACAGATTTTGAAAATAATATTGACACATTTACGACACTCGGGTATGGCTATCATTATTTTTTTCCCAGTTCTATTATTGTAAACGGAGCCTACCAGTTCGGGATGATCATCCTTTCAAAATTTCCGATCATCGATAGCGGTAAAATAAGTTTTGGAAAAACACCGCATTCCGAGGGATTAATGTATGCCGATGTTAAGGTAGGGCAACAGGTGGTACGGGTGTTTTCAACGCATATGGAATCATCGAGGGCCAGCAGTAAGAATTATTTTGGAGAGGAAAAAAACCAGAGTGGCGCTTTTACCAAGCTCACTAATTTTGTTCGTAATATTAAGTATGCCTATAACTACCGCGAAGGCCAGGCTGAACTTGTGAAGACCACAATAGCGGCAAGTCCTTACCCGGTGATCCTTTGCGGCAACCTGGGGGATGTGCCGAATTCATCCGCCTATTTTACAGTGAAGGGGAAACTACAGGATGCTTTTCTTGAAAAAGGAACTGGCCTGGGCAGAACATTTCGGTTCATTGCTCCTACATTACGATTGGACTATGTGCTTGTTGATAAGAAACTAAAAGTCGAGCAATATTATCGTCCTGAACTGACATACTCTGATCATTACCCAATCATAGTTGACCTCATACTTTGAGCCATTTAAGCGCCATCTGGTATGCAAGGCCAATAAGAGGAATTAATTATTAAAAGAACTATACTAAATATTAAAATCACTTCATGATCAAGGGCCGCAACTTCATTTGTATCTCTACATCGCAATGGGAAGGCGATTATGCCAAGACAATCGTAGAATTGATGTCCGTGTTTGCCAGGGAGAACAATGTATTATATGTCGACTACCAGTTTACTGTTAAGGATATGATTTTTTCCCTGCTCGGTAAAAGCGAGGCGCCTGTAGCGCGGATGCTCGGGCTGAAAAAACGGGTAAGAAAAATGCAGGTTGAAGGCAATGGTTTTGTATATCTGCTGACACCCCCGCCCATCCTTCCCATTAATTTTCTGGGTGATGGATTTTTATACAGGACATTATTAAAATTCAATGGTTGGCAGGTCACGCGATCTGCAAAAAAGGCGCTAAAAAAATATGGACTTGAAAAAGACCTTGTAAACATTACTGCTTTTATTCCTGCATTGGGTGTGGTGACGGCAGGGAAATTTCAGGAAAAAACAATCTTATACCATTGCTACGATGAAATTGAAGCCGCAGCCTGGTTAAAAAAACATGGCGGGCGGCATGAGAAAGAATTCATGCAAATGGCGGATGCTGTGCTCACCACTTCTGAAGGACTGTACAGGAAAAAAAAGGAATTTGCCAGGAAGTGTTTCCTGGTAAAGAACGCGGTCAATTATGATCTTTTCAAAGAGGGGATTACCCCTGCAGATTCAACAATAAAAAAGAGTATTGGTTATATCGGTAGTATCGATGACCGGGTGGATTATGAATTGCTTGAGTTCCTGGTCAGCGAATTGAAGGACCAGTCATTTGATTTTGTGGGAAGAGTCAATTATGAAGAAGGGAAGAACAGGCTAAGTAAGTATAGCAATGTCAAATTCTCAGGTGCAAAACCTGTATCCGAATTGCCAGGAGTGCTAAAAACTTTTTCACTTGGGTTAATCCCTTTTGTAAAAAATGAATTTACTAAAGGGATCTATCCTTTAAAGATCAATGAATACCTGGCGGCCGGTTTGCCAGTGGTAATGACCCATTTTTCAATACTGGATGATTTTATACATATCGCTTCTATTGCAGAAGATAAATATGCGTTTAAACAGATGGTATTGGATGAACTGAATCGTGATTCGATGAAATTAAAAACAGAAAGACAGGAATTTGCTTCCCGTAACTCCTGGGAGGCGCGGGTAGACGAGATCTCATCGATTATTGAAGAGCTGGAAAAAGGGAAATAAGCTTCTCCGGCTTATATCACTTCCGTGCGGGTACGTTTATTGATCGACTTGTCTTTTAGTATCTCGTCAATATAAAGTACCTGTGTGTTTTCTGTTTTCATAAACGACTTCTTCGCTTTGCCTATTTGTAAAAGAGCAAGAAACTGTCTTGCTACAAAGAAAGGAAGGTATACAAGCGTACTTAGTATTTTCCAGTTAAAAGAAGAACGGATAGCAACGATCAGCATGAATGCAAGAACATATTGTACGATCAACCCGATCCAGATAATAGAAGCAATATACTGGCCCAGCAATAAATAAATCACTGAAAAGATAAGGGCAAAGGCGAGGGTGATCACCAATGGAGGCCTTATGGCTGTAAACGCAAAAAAGGAGTGGTCAATACGAAACCTGAAAATACTTTTTACCAACAGGTTCCAGCCCTGGCTGAAATATTTGAATTGCGAACTGATCCACCTGGTTCGTTGTTTCTCTAATGCTACGCCTGAAGCGATCTTTTCATCATATAATATCGCCTCTTTGGCAAATGCGATAAAGCCAGCTTCTTTTATGATGTCAAGCTGTAATTTTTTGTCGAAGCCGCCCAGGTTATCTTTATAGGTAACATTTTTATATATCTCCGTATCGATACAGATGCCGGATCCCCAGATAGCGGACGAAAGCCCCAGTTCAGATCTTGCTTCCCTGTCTGTAAAAAAGTTATAGAGATCGCCTATGGCATCCATCCGCGCAAATTCCGTATTGAGATTTTTTGCTCTGAAATCAGCCTGTACTGCCCTGAATCCTTTACTAAAATAGCGGTTCATTACCAGCAGGAAATCGGGATGCACCAGGTTGTCAACATCAAAAATAACGAGCGCTTCGTGTTCTTTCCTGAATGATTCTATTGCATGGTGGATCGATTTGACCTTTGAGTTGAGATTTATCTCGGGACGAAGAATCACTATTTTTTCATCCGAATACTTCAGTTGGGACACATCACAACCATCTGCCACTACGTATACGATATAATTGGGGTACCGTTGTTTCAGCAACGAATCGATGATCGGGTTGATAAAACGGGTGTCTTCGTGTGCCGTGATAACCACAGCAAAATTGATCTGTTTGCCGGGGATTTCCTTTGCTCTTTCAGCCCTGCTTTTCAATCCCAGTATTTTCTTAATAAAATACAGTATGAGCAGGATAGTAGGAATAAGCAGGTATAATGCTATTATCACCTGTGGTATATAACAGACTATTTTCAGAATATATTCGATGGAGGTAGACATTTCAAATTTTCGTTAACGGGATAAAGGTTACTGTGTAGACTTTTTCCATACGGTAACAAATCCTCCATTAACGCTATAAGGTAATATCTCCGCAATCTTACAATCCAGTTTCTGAAGAAATTTTATTCGCTTTGTCAGAATTGAAAAGGGGAAAACGTCTTCTACAAAATTCGTCTTGCCAAACCGGACAATCTTAAACGAGTTGTCTGCAGCCAGTTTTTCCAGCGATTTTTTTGTAAAGAACTGAATATGCGTAAGGTCATCGGCAGATGACTGCACCGTTGTGCCCTGGTAGCCTAATGTGCCCTTTACTTTTTTCAGAAATTTCCACACGCCGTTATTTTTTCTTTGCAGGGCCTGGGTTGGCTTGGTAACAAATAATTCACGTGGGCCTTTTCCGTTTGGCACTGTTACGATCAGTATGCCTTCATCTTTTGTGGATTGATGCAATACTTTCAATAATCCTTCCGGCTGATGCAAATGTTCCAGCACCTCGCTGCAGATCACTGCATGGTATTTTGTTTCACTGATAGCCAATTGTTCGGCGCTCATTACTTCAAATGATACGTTGGGCAGATCATTCAATGCCCTTGCATTGGCTATGGTCTTGTCGCTTATATCAATACCCAGTACATTGAATCCTTTCCTGCCGAGACCACGGGAAATAATTCCATTGCCGCAACCCACATCAAGCACCGTGGCGTTTTTGGGCAGATTACGGTTGAGCACATCAATGATGAAGTCAAGTCTTTTTATATCAGCGATTCTTTCAAATTCCTGGATCATTGCATGTTTTGGTTTTAGTTTGCTAATACCTGCCTGTACAGGTCTTCTATCTGGCGGGTCATGGTTACCGCATTAAACTTTTCTTTAACGGTTTCTATGGCGTTTAATTGCATCTTTTCTCTCAAAATCTTATCCTTGCTCAGATCCAGGATGGCTGCCACCAGGTTCTTCTGAAGCCCTTCAATATCAATAAGGTATCCATTTTTTTTATGTATCATGATCTCCCTTGTGCCATCTGCCTTACTGGCAATGATGGTTTTGCCCATCGACATGGCTTCCAGTAAAGCGATCGGCAAACCTTCCCATAAGGACGGAAGCACAAAAATATCACTTCCTGCAAGCAGGTCCGGCACATCCTGTCTTGAAGGAGAAAAGCAGATATGCTCACCCTGGCCGGATTTTTTCACCAGTTCAAGTGCTTCTTCCTTTTGTTCTCCGTCACCAACCATCAGTAAGTGCAGGTCAGGGTTTTGTTTTACTGCTTCGAGAAAAGCGCTGATCAGCACCAATGGTTGTTTCTGGTGTGTAAAACGGGCTACGAATATCAGGAGGATCTTTTCCTTACCAATGCCCAGCTCTTTGCGTATATCCGTAAATTGATTGGCGGGACTAAACCTCTTCAGGTCTATGCCATTGTTTACTACTACGGATTTAAAATCATTAAAATACTTTTTTCCTGTTTCCTGGTTGGAGCTTGATACGGATATATTAAGGTTGGACCTGGAGGTCAGGTATTTCTCACCCATTACCCTTAGTTTTTTCACAATGCCATTTTGATCATCATGAAAGGACCAGCCATGTATTGTATAAATAACAGGGATCTTTAACTTTTTTGCAGCCCAGAGAATATTTGAATTAGCTCTTGTGCCATGCGCGTGTATAAGACTGATATTTTCTTTGCTCAGGAAAGCTTTTACCTTTTTCCATTTGCGGATATCAAAAGGCTTTTCGGTATAAATGATGGAAGTTGGAACTCCCATATCATTTAAACGTTTGATCATGGGGCCATCTGTAAAAGAAAGCACAATGGGTTCGAAAGCAGACCTGTCCATATTTTCGACAAGGCTCAGTAAATGAGATTCGCCGCCGCCGATTTTTCCCTGGCGGATACATTCTAATACTCGTATAGGTGTTGATGATGCCACAGGATGGGTTTAAAACTTATTCATCCAGCGGTCATACCATAGTTGAAATACCAGTATCTGCCAGAGTTTTTGATAATTCACATTTTTACCTTCGAGGTAAGCATCACGAAGTTTGATGATGGGGTCGGGGTTAAACAGTCCTGTAGCCTGCAGCGATTCTTTGCTCAGGTAAAACTTCAATTGCTCTTTCAGGTCTTCTTTAAACCAAACCATCAGCGGAGCAATAAAAGGTTTTTTGGGGCGGTCCATCATTTCTTTTGGAATGTACTTATGTACAACTTCCTTCAACAACCACTTGGTGACACCATTGCGGATCTTCATGGAAGAAGGGAGCCGGGATAGAAATTCAATAATGTTTTGATCCAGCATGGGTTCCCTGCCTTCAAGCCCTACAGCCATTGTAGCCCTGTCTACTTTCACAAGATTATTATCTACCAGGAATGTTTTGTAATCAACAGCCAGTAAGCGGTTCACGACACCGTCATTTTTTGCAAGCGCATTGCCATCGTCAAAAAATGTTTTATACGAATTAAAAGGAGCAGCCAAAAAACTCCTGACTTCTTTTTCCGTTATATACTGGCTGATATATTTGACAGCTTTTTCAGGGCTTTGTTCTTTCCAGATCAGTTTCATCTTTTCATACCGGGTAGAGAAATTGTATTTATCCTTAAAATAGGGAATATGATCAGGATTCAGCAATGACATAGACCCACTCAGTAGTGACTGAACAACGCGGGGGTATGAAGTATATTTTTCGGCCTGTTTGAACTTATTGTAGCCGCCGAAGATCTCATCTCCGCCATCGGCACTCAATGCTACCTTCACCGTTTTTCTTGCCAGTTTACTTACCAGTACGGTAGGTACTGTTGAGTTATCTGCAAAAGGCTCATCATATATCTCCGGCAATAAAGGAAGTACGCCGGCAGCTTCTTTTTCGGTCACATACAATTCTGTGTGATCGGTGCCCAGGTAGTTGGCGATCTTCTTAGCTTCATCAGCTTCATTGAATTCTCTCTCGTGAAAACCAATGGTAAATGTCTTCAGCTTTTCAGTTCTTCCTGTTTGCAATAAAGCCGCTACACTTGAGCTATCATATCCGCCACTTAAAAAAATACCAACGGGTACATCGGCAACCATCCGGTATTCATAAGCTTTTTTCAGCAACTGGTCTGTATGTTCGATAGCTTCTGCATCAGAAATATTCAGGATAGGTTTGTTGTAATGATCAAATACATCCCAGTATTTACTGATGCGCTGTTCTTTTGTTTTGAGATCAATTGTTATATAATGTCCCGGTAATAATTTCTTTGTATTATGAAATATGGAATAGGGAGCGGGTATATAGCTGTACTGAAGAAACAGTGCAAGACTGTCCCTGTCTATTACTTTTTTAAAAGAAGGGTGTTTGGAAAATGACTTTAATTCAGAACTGAACAGGAGCAGATCGTTCTGCCAGTAATAATATAAAGGCTTTACTCCAGCTCTGTCCCTCAGCAGTATTACCTCTTCTTTCGCTTTATCATAAAGAGCGATGGCAAACATGCCGATCAGTTTATCGACTACAGCTATTCCCCAGTGATGGTAGCCTTTCAGGATCACTTCGGTGTCTGAGCCCGATTTGAAAGTATAGCCTGCAGCTTCCAGCTCAACTTTAATTTCTTTGAAATTATATATTTCGCCATTGAAATTAATAACCAGGTTTTCGAATGGCATAGGTTGGTGACCAAGAGGAGAGAGATCAAGGATCGACAATCTTCGCTGGCCAAATCCAATCTCAGCGGTGGGGGAATCAAACACTTCATAACCTGCATCGTCAGGGCCACGGTGATGCAAAGCGTCTGTCATGTCCCTGAGCAGGTCCATTCCAGTCCGCTTGTTAAAATCGATATAACCAGCAATTCCGCACATAAGGTTAGGATAAGATTACAAGAATAAAATTAAAACGTAATTGAACGGTTAAAATGCCACATGATCCCTTTCCAGAATGAACGGAAGTGGTGGAACTGGCGTTTTACCAAAAATGTAGCTGAGTTTTTTGGTACCGTAAAAAAGGTAAAGTAGCTAAGAAAGATGACCAGGTTCCAGGTCTTTACATTTCTTCTCATAAAAAGAATACGGTTCTTGGTATGATAAAATGTTTTAAACGGACTTGATTTGCCCGTAGTCATCGATTCCTTATGATAGATCAGTGATTTTGGTTGGTAATATACCTTGTATCCCTTTCTCCTGATCTGTTCGCACCAGTCAAGCTCTTCATAATAAATGAAAAAGTCCTTTGGCAGGCCGCCAACTTCGTCAATTATTTTGCGGGGCACCAGCATGCCGGCGCCATGGGCGTAATTGGTTTCTTTGATCTCGTTGTACTGGCCTTCGTCCTTTTCTTTACAACCGATCATTCCATTTCTGCCGGTAAAGATGTTGACAGATTCATAGCCCGCGTATTCGATGGTGCCTTTACTGAAATAATAGTGAAACTTGGGGCTGACGATACCAGCATCCGGGTATTTGTCAAAAATTTCGAGCAGGCCTTCCAGTAAGCCGGGAGTAAACTCGGTATCATTGTTTACGATAAAAAGGTAATCGCCTTTTGCAGCCGCTATGCCGACATTATTACCTCCGGTAAAACCGAGGTTTTTGCCATTACGAATGACGATCACTTCAGGGAAAATAGCCTTAAAAGTAGCGGTTGGATCCTCTGCGGAGCCATTATCCACTACGATGACTTCAATATTTTTGTAGGTATTCTGTTCGTTGAGGGATTGTAGGAATTCACAGGTCACCTGTGTAGTATTCCACGTAAGCGTCACGAGCGACACCAACGGATTGTTGTTGTTATTCATTGCTTTCAGGGTTAAAAGTACGGAAAAATAGGTAAAAATCCGGGAATTACACATTCGTCTTCTGGAGCAGGGCCGTAGGGGTATTGACCATGATCCAGATATCGTTCATGAAGCTATTGCTTCTTGCATAGGTAATATCGAGGTTAATACGCTCTTCATCAGACATATCTGCAGTTCCTCTTTTTTTGATCTGCCAGAGTCCTGTAATGCCTGCGGGAGCCATGAAACGCTCAGCCCATTCGTCAGTGGTCAGGGTAGCGGCCTCATACAGCGGGAGAGGGCGGTTACCAACTATAGACATATCACCTTTCAATACATTGAAGAACTGGGGAAGTTCATCAAGGCTTGTATTTCTTAAAAATGCGCCTACTTTAGTTACACGTGGGTCATCCTTCAGTTTAAAGAATTTCGCGGTTGTACTGTCGGTATTGTACATGTTCAATTTAACCAGGTCTGCAACTTTCTTGTCCGCATCAACAACCATCGTTCTGAATTTGAAGAACTTAAAGATCTTAAATCCACGACCTGCGCGGTTGGCCGCATACAGGATGGGGCCTTTTGATTCGATCCTGATAGCAATTGCGATCAGGAGGAGAATAGGGAGGCTTACCAGTATCAGTACAGATGCGATAGTGATATCCAGGATACGCTTCAGCGAATAATTCGCTTTGTTGCGTGCTGTAAACACAATCTTCTTACTGATGTGATTTACCGAATTTGGCTCTTTTTTGCCATGTTCCTTCACCTTTTTGAGGAACTTCACTTTTTTGGTCAGTTCTTTCTGGTTGGCCGAAAAATCCATGATATCGTCTACCAGGCGCATTTGCTGCAATTCCTCGATCTGGAGATCGCTGATAGCCGTTTTGTTGTACACCAGGGGAATGTTTTGCAGTTCTTCCATTCCTCTCAGCCAGCTTACAAAACGTTTGATCTCTGATTTCACAAATGGAACGTCAATAATAATGAGTTCGGGAGATGCCTGCTTTAATTCGATAATTCTCAGCAAACGGGTTCTTGCAGAAAGATAATTTTCTGAATAATACCGTTTAGTTTCTGAATCTGCGGTCAATGTGGAAGCCTGCTGATTTTTACCGAGGTAAAAAAACGGGCAGTCGTAAGAAAATGAAAAACTTACAGTAGAAGCGACCTTCTTGTAATTTTTCTCTTCCGCGGTGGTGACAGAATGAAGCAGTTCCATTTGTGATTAGGTTTAAAGGGTTTAATTTTTTAAAGGGTACGAGGTAAGCGTTGTCTATGATGGGTTGGCCTGGAAAGTTGCTTTAATGGCCATTGCATCATGTCGAACGATGGCGTTAACATTTCCATATATAGGTATGGGTGTTAACAAAGCGCTGTCTACATTATCAACAAGCACTCTTGGGTCAAATGGTTTTTCAAAATAATATACAACACCCATATCAAGACAGGTGCTTTTAAGTTTAATGTCATTGCTTTTTGATAACACGATAACAGGGATCCCTGAATAAAGGCTACTTGAATTAATATGACCCAGGAATTCAAGATTGACCGAATCCATGGAATCGATATTAAGTATTATAAGATCAATGTCTTTGTTCTTTAGTTCGTTAATAGCTGCATAGCAATCATTAGATCCTGTCACTTTATACTGCTTCTGAAGTACAGTAGTCAGTAAAAATCTGATTGCAATATTTTCTTCAACAATTAGTATGCTTTGTTTCATAGCGTAAAAATTCCCGTTCACCAATAATTTTTAATATCAGTGGAGTTGCATAGGTGAATAAGTAGATATTCACAGGAAAATTTGGAACTAATTGCAAATAGCAAGAATCGGAAATGGGATGCGCACAGGATAAATGATTACTAAGCGTACACCGGGATAGTCTTAACGACTAAAAGGTGTGATTGTGGCATTCAGAGGGAAAATGGCTGGTTGGCTAGTAACGTAGGATTGAATTTTAAAAGTACATACTAAGTTTCGAATTTCAAAATTAATTAAATAAAAATTACCTAAAAATACCATTTTGTGGGTAGTAAAAGATGAAGATTGTTCGAGTAAAAACCCTGATTTTAAGCTTAAAAATACGTAAAAACTACCTTTTTATGCCCAGGAGAGGTATCAATATATTTTTTTTTAAAGATGTTCATTGCAGCATGTTGGGGCCGTGAACAGGTACTATTCGGGATGTAGCTGGGAGTTTTACTACATATATATATTATGTAGGTATTGCATTTACGAAAAACCAGGATCAGGATTTTCTTTTCGCCTTATCCCAAAGTACGGATTGGTTGCCCCGCAGGTAACGGAAGAATCCCTGGTAAAGCGATAAGTTCATAAATGTAAAATAATAGGGGACATACAATAATTTGATTTTCAAATTCAAACGCCCCGATAACCAGCCCAGAATTGCCATGCCATAGAAAACCACCTGCGCCCAAAAGCTAATGATGTAAATGCTATGCGCATTATTGATAATGAGAAACAAATTGGCCAAAAAGATCAGGGGCAACAGGAAAGGGCATACCGCCCACCTTAAAACCCGGTGCGATATGTACTGGAAGGAAAGTAGCGGGTATTTAAACACATTCAGCAATTCGGACAGCATGCCGATGGACTGAAAGCCCCCTGCGCTGATACGGATCTTCCGTTTTTTTTCCTCCTTGATGTTGGCGGATGGTTTTTCAATAGCGTATGCTGCCGGCTCATACGCTACCTTATATCCTTTCTTGCAGATACGGAGGGAGATCACAAAATCATCCAGTAATACGTTTTCTTCCACGTGTTCAAACAGGTCGGTTCGCAGTGAAAATAACTCGCCGGCGGCGCCTACTACTGTATAAAAATCGGAGTCAAGTTTTTTCAGCCAGGATTCGTATTTCCAGTAGATGCCTTCTCCTGAACCGGCGGCACCGGGATTATCGAGATCTTCTACTTTTTTCTCTCCCGCTACACCACCTATCCTTGGGTCGGCATAATGACGAATAATGTTGCGTATGCATTCCCTGTTTAGCAAGGTATTGGCATCACAAAATATAGTAAAAGGTGTATTGACAGATAGAATGGCGCGGTTCATGGCGGCCACTTTACCCTTACGATCGTTGTTGTGTTGTACATGCAATTGCGGGTACTCCCTGATAATGGCAGGTGTATTATCGGAGGAGCCGTCTGTGACGAAGATAACGGTGAGTTTTTCTGCGGGATAGTCCAGGGCAAGTGTGTTTTCAATCTTTTGCCGTATAAAATCCTCCTCATTATAAGCAGGGATGATCAGGGAAACAAGGGGTTCAAAAGGAGTGGGATTGGAAACAGCCGGTTTTTTTTTTCTGATTTTCAACAATATCCAGAGCAGGATACCATAACCAACGTACGAATAGAAAACGATAAATAAGGCGATCCAAAAAAATATCTTAAGTAAGGTCATAAACAGCTTATCAAGCTAAGTAATGGACTATTAACCATTTTTCAAAACAAATAATCTGAAACACTCAGATTTACGTAAATCTGGCAACTTGTGCAAAAAAATAATTTGTATTAATTTGGTAGTATGATTATATTATATACTTTTACATAGTTTTATAATAGGGCTATCCACTAGCACCACCACCTTCCTTCCTAGAAATCCCATCTATTATTCCAGTATTACTTTTAAAAATCTAACAGGTTTAGGTTTATTGTCATTTAAGGTCGTTGATCTTTTCTGACTTCGCCTGTACTTGTATGTACCTTAAGAAGACTTTACCAAAAGCCGGTACTTTTTTAAAAATACCCTTTAACTGTAAAACAGAAGAAAGATGAAAAAAATTTTATTTTATGTTTTGTTACTAACCCTTGGTTTTGTAACAAATCAGGTGAATGCTCAGCCAGGCGTTTTTAATCCCAGCGACCCGGACGTGATCTTCACCGCCAGTAATCAGCCAGCTGTCCCCGCTTACAACACGATAGCAAAATGGGGACACGCGAACCGCTTGAACTGGGGTCCTTACAGTAACGGCTATCGTTCGTACTACTATAACGGGACAGTTTTCCGTTTAAAATTTCCCAAAACATATCAGCACAATGTAGCAGATGGTAAAAAATACCCTCTGTTTATCTTTTGGCATGGTCTGGGAGAAAAAGGCGATATCTACGATAACGAATACCAGCTTCTACATGGTGGCCAAGAGCATGCCAATAATGTAGATAATGGAAAATTTGACGGTTTTCTTTTATATCCGCAAAATACAAGCGGATTTTTCAGCGCCGGTCAGTACACAACAATTCTTCAATTAATCGACTCACTGGCAAAATATGCCAAAGCCGATGTAGACAGAGTGAATATGTCCGGTCTTTCTGCCGGCGGTTCTGCTACATGGGGTTTCCTCGGTACTTATCCAAAAGCAATTGCAGGAGCTTTCCCTATCTCTGCGGCTTCTGCATATTATGGTGACCTGGATAAACATATTACTATCCCGATCTGGATAGCAAACGGAGGGCTTGACAATAACCCTGCTCCGGGCACAGTAGACGCGTTGGTCAACCAGTATGTCACTGTTAGAGGTGGTTTCATGAAACATTATTTCTATCCGAATGGCGGACATGGAATCTGGGGTGATTTCTGGAACGAACCTGATTATTATACGAATTTGAATATTCCACATAAAGCAAACCCGCTTGTTTATTTTGGCCGCAGTGAATTCTGCGCCGGTGATCCGATCAGTGTTCATATGGGTGTGCAGGCAGGATTTGCAGCATATGAGTGGAGTAAAAATGGCGCAACAATAGCAGGAGCTACTTCTGCTGATTATACAGCAACAAGTTTTGGTACTTATGCGGCAAGGTTTAAACGTACTGCCAGCAGTGCCTGGTCAGCATGGTCTCCTTCACCAATAGTTGTACAGCTTAAAGCTGCAACTGTAACTCCTCCGATAACTGTTAGTGGCCTGGCAAGTAAAGTAATGCCGGCTCCGGATGGCAGCACAACGACTCCATTACAGGTTCCTAATACGTATGTTGCTTATGAGTGGAGAAGAGTTAGTGACAATGCTTTAGTAAGCAGCGCCAATACATACAATGCGGCTGCAGGTCAGTATAAAGTGAAAGTAACAGAACAGTTTGGTTGCAGCAGCAGCTTCTCTGATCCTTTCACCGTAATCAACGCTGCTGGTGCAAACGCGCCTGACAAAGCCAGCAATCCTAACGCGATCGCGCAATCAAATACAAGTATACAGCTTGCATGGAGTGATAATCCATCACCAGTTAATAATGAAACAGGTTTTGAGATCTATCGTGCTACAACAGCCGGTGGTCCTTATACCCTTATTAATATTACCGCTGCAGATGTTCTTTCTTATACTGACAACGGCTTACCTTCTAATAAGAAATATTATTATATCGTACGCGCGGTTAATAACAATGGCGCGGCAGCAAGCAGCGATGAAGCAAGTGCTACAACGTTTGCTGATGTGCAAGTGCCATCAGCTCCACAAAATCTTGTAGTAGCAGGAACCAGTCGTTACGCTGTTACATTGGCCTGGAGTCCTTCTACAGACGATGTAGGTGTGGTCAGGTATGATATCTACATTAATGGTAACAAGGCTTACTCTTCATTAACGAACAACTTTACAGTTAATGGTCTTACTCCTTTACAGACCTACACTTTCATGGTTAAAGCGAAAGACGCAGCTGGTAATTCATCTCCGGCAAGTAACCAGGTCTCAGGATATACCAAGAATAACGGATTGACTTATAAATTCTATACAGGTTCATGGAGCGTATTACCTAATTTCAACGCACTGACTCCAGTTGGAGTAGGTACGGCTTCTATACCTTCATTAGCTCCTGCAACCCAAACTGATAATATGGGTTTCCTGTGGGAAGGATTTATTACTATTCCTTCAACAGGCAGCTATTCTTTCAGAACTAACTCAGATGATGGTAGCCGGTTATGGCTTGGTGCATTAAATGGCACAAGCTCTCCTTACAATGCGACCAGCGGATGGATTGTAGATAATGATGGCTTACATGGCGCGCAGGATGCAACTTCTACCGCCAGAACATTAACAGCAGGTGTCTATCCGATTGCGATTGCATTCTTTGAACAGGGTGGTGGTGAGTCTATCACTGTATCCTGGAAACTGCCTGGTATGTTCACCTCATTTACCGCGATCCCTGCTTCTGCATTTGTTGAACCAGGTGGTCCGGCAGGAACTATACCAACAGCTCCTTCTAATCTGACTGTAACAACCGCTTCATATAAGCAGATCAATCTTACATGGACTGATAACAGTAACAATGAGAATGGTTTTGAAGTATGGAGATCAACCAGCGCATTAACTGGTTATGCAACAGTTGGTACAACTGCCGCTAACGTTACTTCATTTGCCGACAGCACTGCACTCGATCCTTCTACTACTTATTATTATAAATTAAGAGCAGTAGGACAGGCAGGCGCTTCAGCGTACATACCGGTAAATGACGCGCAGGCTAACTGGAAGTTCAATAATAACTATACAGATGCTACCGGAAATGGTAGAACAATAAGTGGAAATAATGCACCGACCTTTAGCTCTACTGATAAGACAGAAGGCACACATTCTGTAGACCTGAATGGCAGCAATGAAGACATTGCAGTGAGCACAGCTGCGGGTGACTATATCCGTGGTGGTTATACTGCGAAGACCGTTGCTTTCTGGATGCGCGCAGACAATACAAGTGCAAACAGGGGTGTGTTCGATTTCGGCGGAAGTGATGATGGTATTGCTATGTATATTAATAGCAACACGCTTTTTGCAGGTATTGCCAGCAATAATGTACGCAGGGCTATCTCTGCTCCATATAGCAGCACGGGATGGAATCATATCGCCCTTGTATATAATGTCAATTCATTGAAATTGTATGTAAATGGTGTGGTGGTCGCTTCTAATACTGCTCTTGGATTTACTTCAGTAGGTGCTACATCCGATGCTTCGATCATCGGTGATGATAACGGTACTACCGCTTTCAATAATGTAACCTTTGGCCAGTTTGATGGTCGCTTTGATGATTGGAATGTATTCGGTAAAGCATTGACCGATGCAGAAGTTGGTTACCTGGTGAATTTCACCTACGACCTCCGCTCAGCTACAACACAGGCATTACCACTGGCTCCTTCAGCTCCTGCCGCATTAACTGCAACGGGTGCAACCGGAACCAGCATCGCATTGGCCTGGAATGACAACAGTAACAATGAAACAAGTTTCGAAATCTGGAGAAGTATCGGTAACAACAGCAACTATCGTTTGCTTACTGTTACTGGTGCTAACGCTACCGCGCAAGCGACAGCTTCAGACCTGGGATTGTTCACTAATGTGACTTATTATTATAAAGTACGTGCTAAAGGCGTAGGCGGATACAGTGCTTATTCAAACGAAACATCGAGCAAGACACTGAACAGCCTGCCGGTGATCACGAATATTGCCAGCTACACTATGCGTTACGAATCTCAGAGTGTAGTAAATGTGGCAGCTACAGATGCGGATGGCGACGCAATCGTAGTTGGTGTATCGAATCTGCCAGCATTCGGATCGTACAACAGCACAACCAAACAGATCACATTCAGCCCGACTTCTACTGACGCGGGTGTGTATCCTGTTCGTATCATAGCTACCGACGCACAGGGCGGAGCCGATACACTTGATTTTGCTCTTACTGTAAATAGCAACTATGTACCTGTGATCACGCAGGTATCGAATACATCTCTTGATGAAGGTACACAACTGACAATACCATTATCATCAACAGACCAGGATGGTAACGGAAGCCTTCAATGGACTACCACAGGTTTACCTGCTTTCGTAACACTTGTTCCTGGAGTAAATGGTGCAGCATCTTTGCAACTTGCTCCTAACTATGCGCAGGCTGGCGTGTACGCGGTTAGTCTGAGTGTGAGTGATGGGAATGGCGGTGTTGGTACTTCTATTGTTAATATAACAGTAAATGAAAAAGCACCTGCGTCTACTTCATACTATGTTAGTATGCTGATGGCAGGTAATGCAGCAGCGCCTGCGCCCTGGAATAACATAAGCGCTACAAACCAGGCTACATTGAACAATCAAAATGGCCAGGCAGGACCAGTGAAATTTGAGATCATGAATGCTCCATGGAATGCATGGTATGATGGAGCTACTACAGGAAATAACTCAGGTGTTTTCCCTGATGCAGTAATAAGAGACTACTTCTACTTCGGCATCTTCGGTGCACCAGAAACAGTGACATTCCGTTTGAGCGGATTGAACACGGCGAATAAATACAATCTGAAGTTGCTGTCAAGCAGCCGTTGGACAAACGTACCTGACAATGGAACTACTGTGTTTACGATCAACGGTGTTTCCAGGTCGGTATACGCACAAAACAATAGTCAGAACCTTGGCGTGTTCACTGCACTCGTTCCGGATGGCAGTGGTAATATAGACGTAACAATGTCTAAAGCCGCAGGTACTCCTGTAGGATATCTGAATGCCTTTGTACTTGAGCAGTTATTTGATGATGGTACAGCGCCTGTATTGCCAACAAACCTTACAGCAGCAGCATTGCCAAATGGAAATATTAAGCTTACCTGGAATGATGTAGCTTATAACGAAGAGAAGTATGAGGTATATCGTTCTACAACTGAGAACGGAACTTATACACTGATAAGTGGCGGAGCGGCTAATGCAAATGCAACAGAATTCACAGATAATTCTGTATTAAGCTCAACAAGTTATTATTACAAGATAGCAGCGGTGAATAGCTATGGTACTTCAGGCCTTACTGCCGCGGTATCAATTACCACAGGAAATAAGACCCCGGTTCTTGGAGCTATCAATCCAATATATGTGAAGACTGGCAATAGTGCTACGTTAAACATCAGCGCGACTGATGACGCGAGTGATGTATTGACTGTAAGTGTTACCAATCTTCCTCCATTCGCTGTGTACACCAGTACCGGTAACGGAACAGGAAATATCCAGTTCACTCCGGGTGCTGCTTCGCTTGGTGTGTACAAAAATGTTACGGTTAAAGTAACGGATAACAATGGAGCATCTGTTGAACAGAAGTTTGATGTAAATGTGACAGATAATACAACAAGGTCAGTTTATATCAACTTTGTAGGAACAAAAGGAAATCCTGAAAATAGCGGTTCATGGAATAACCTGAGTGGTTATCCAGGTAACATTGCTAACTACACAGTAGCTTCAGGGTTGAAGGACGATCAGGGTCAGACAACAGGATTTGGATTCAAATTGTTGAATTCATGGGTTGAAGGATGGAATGGTGGTATGATCACTGGTAATGAATCAGGCATTTATCCTGACAATGTGATCAAGTCATCTATTTATGATAATGCAACAACAGCTAAAACATTCCAGGTAACTGGTTTGAATACAGCAAAACGTTACAATATCGTTATCCTGAGCAGTAATAATTCAGGATTCAGTACACAAGCTACCTGGACATGTGGTGCACAAAATATCGTATTCGACGGAGCACACAATAGTACGAAAACCATCCAGTTCAATGGATTGACACCAAATGCATCAGGAGTAATAGATCTGAGTGTGACCAAAGCAGCAGCAGCAACCTATGTGTTCCTGAATGCGCTGGTTGTAGAAGAATATGATGCTTCGACTACTCCGATCAGACCATTAAGCTTATTTGCTGAAGAACAAGCCATCGGTAAGGTTCAACTTAAATGGTCAGACAGGAGTTACAACGAAACTGGATTCCAGATCTGGAGGGGTACATCAGCATCAGGTAACTATACACAGTTGACAACAGTAGCGGCAAATGTTGATACCTACACTGACAATACTGTAGCAGCAAACACACGCTACTACTACAAAGTGAAGGCTGTAAACGGTGCAATTGTAAGTGGTTTCAGTAATGCGGCAAATGCAATGGTTGCTCAGAAAACAGTATATGTGAACCTGAACCTGACACTTCCACAAGCAGCGCCATGGAACAATACCAATACAACTCCGTTGTTAGGTGAATCAGTAAGCAACCTGGCAGATGTGGCGGGTATCAATACAGGCATATCACTGGAAGTAACGAAGAGCTTTGGTGGCGCGTTCGATCAGGGATTGACAGGTAGCTCAGTATACCCTGATAATGTATCGATCACCAGCTGGTGGGTTGAAGGACGTGGTGACCAGACAGGTATTCTTAAGTTGACTAACCTGCACCAGGCAAAAGCATACCGTGTAGGAATATATGGTAGCAGCAACTGGTCCGGAGATTTCACAGGTATCTATACGATCAATGGTCAATCAAGATATCTTAATACACATATGAACAGGAACAAAACAGTGTATTTCGATAAGGTGTTTGCAAATGAAGATGGAGAATTGTCAATCAGTATGACTGCTGAAACTTTTGCCAACTACGGATTCTGGGGAGCGATTGTTTTGGAAGCATATGATGATGATAGCACGAGTGTGGCTCCGACTACTCCTCTTTCAGCGGGCAAAGAAGCCACACCTGAGTTGATCGTTAAACAATTCGTTGATAATATCCTTGTTGGAAATGAAACAGCGGATGTGAATAAAGAAACGCTTGCTAAATCTGCAACAGGTGTAGCAGTTCAGCTGGAAGAAGCGCCACTTAGCTTCAATGCGTTCCCTAATCCATTCTCTGAATCTATTACTGTAACCCTGGATAGCAAAATGACCAGCAAGAATACATCTATACAGATATATGATCTTGGCGGACGGGTTATATACAGCAGGGATCTTGGTAATACCGAAGCCGGCAGAAAAACAGTCACTATTTCAGCAAATGACCTGAGAAATGCGCCTCCGGGAACTTATTTCCTGAGGGTGATAAATGACGGAAAAGCTGATAAAAACGTGAAAAAACTGATTCGGGTAAGGTAATCAGGACCACAGAGTAATTTTTTAAAATCCGGTATTGCTTTTAGTAATACCGGATTTTGTATAATATTGCCTTTCGTTTGGCAAAAAATGAAACCCCGTTCTTATGGATTTGATATATTTATTTCGTATTCTTTTAAAAAGGAAATGGATTATACTGTTTTTCTCTATTGCAGCCGCCGCCATTACCTTTTTTCTTGTTTCTTCCCAGAAAGAGGCTTATAGGTCAGTAGCGCAGTATTCAACCGGTTTCACAGAAGAAAAGGTAAGACTGGCAGATGGTACAACTGCCGTGGATCTTTATACCGCCGATTCAAAATTCAATAACGTAATCGAGACATTCCGCTCACCCAGGGTAGTTGGAATGCTTTCATACCGGCTATTGTTGCATGACCTGGAATATCCCCAACAGGCATATAAAATGCTCAGCGAAAAGGAGAAAAAAAGTGCAGTCTATCAGAAGCTGAAGATTGATACGGTAAAAGCTATCCTGCGGCAGAAAATCTCCCTATCAGAAACGCTCAATCCTATTTCCGATAAAATCGAGCATGATATTTATGAATTCCTGAAATTATACGGGTATGATTACGTAAGCCTTAATACCACACTGGCTATTGGTCGTGTGTCAAGAACCGATTACCTGGATATTGTTTATACTTCTCCGAATGCCTACCTGTCGGCTTTTGTTGTAAACACAATTGGTACAGAGTTTCTTAATTATTACCAGAAGCTCAACTCGCTTCGTACAGAGGCTTCTGCCACAAATATCCAAAGCCTGGTGAACCAACAACAATTGATCGTTGATTCATTAAACGCATTGTTGCGCGAAACCAGGGTAAAACAAGGCGCCATCGATCCGATCAGTATGAGTAAGACGGCGCTTGAGACAGTAACCGACCTGGAATCTCAATTAGGCACAAGTACTTCGGAATATAACCAACATAAATACCTGCTTAAATCCTACGAAGATGAGCTGGCGGGACTTACCAAACCTGCAGCACAAACAGGAACAGAAAGCATGCAAAGCCTGATGAACAGGAAGGATAAATTAATAGAAGACCAGGCAAAAAATCCTGACCCTGCACTGCAAAAACAAATCGATGATCTTGATGATAAGATACGAAACCAATCAGGCTCAGGGGGAGGCTCACCAAAAGACAAATTAAGGGTCAGTGAACTAAATACCAAGATAAGACTTGAAAGAGCAGCAATGGATGGTTCTAAGTCAACCATGGATCTATTACAGGCCAGAATCAGGTTTTATACAGGGAAAAGTAATATCAATCCGGGTAGCGTAGTTGATATCAGCGCACTGGAAAGTCAATTGAGCATTGAAAATAAAACCCTGGCAACATTAAAAGAACGTTTTAGCCAGGCAGAAGGCCTGGTTAAAGATGACCCTACGGTGAATTTTAAACAGACGCTGATCGGGCAACCGGAAGTAGAGCCTGTTTCAAAAAAGAAATTATTAAAGACAGCGCTGGCAGGAGCGATCACGCTTTCCCTGCTTTCCATCTTATTTATTTTTATAGAACTGTTTGATTCGTCCGTAAAAACGCCATTGCAGTTTGATAAACAGGTAGGGCAGCGGCTGATCGGGGTATTGAATTATGTGAGCCTGAAGAAAAATACAGTCGATGGACTGATGATGCAAGACCTCGAAGGATCTAAATACAAAAAAGAAGAGTTCTTTAAGAATAGTATTAGAAAGATCCGTTATGAACTTGAACGGGCAGAGAAGAAGATATTCCTGGTAACGAGTACGAGAGAAAAAGCAGGTAAAACAACTGTTACCGAGTCGATAGCATTAAGTATGTTGTTAAGCAAGAAAAAAGTACTGCTTATTGATTTTAATTTTGGCAACAACACGCTGACTGAAAAATTCAGCCCGATCGCATTCATTGAGGACCTTGATTTTACAACGCTTAAGAAGTTCGATGAAAAAACGAGTATTACCCGGTATGCTACTTCGGTAGAGAACCTGTATGTTATTGGCTGTAAAAAAGGAACATCATCTCCTTCGGAAGTAATTTCTCTAAGAGATTTCGAAACATATCTTCATCGCCTTGCACCTGAGTTTGACGTGATCCTTATTGAAGGCGCATCAATGAATGAAAGATCAGATAGTAATGAACTTTTCAGATTGGCAGAAGGAGTAATTACCGTATACTCCGCGGAAGATTCGATCAGCTCCAGCGACAATAAATCCTATAATACCGTTAAAGCGCAAGAGGAAAAAAATATTGGTACGATCCTCAATAAAGTACAGCTGGGGAATGTGAATTATTAATAAGGGAGCAGGCAATAAATCTCTGGATCAACATTGTATGGCTAGAAGTCGTTTTTTGTGGGTGGATTATGCAAAAGGCATAGCAATATTGCTTGTGTTATACAGGCATATATTTGAAGGAATAAAAGCGGCTGGCTTCTCCATAGAAAAATATATGGGCATCGAATATGCCAATATTGCTTTTTACAGTTTCAGGATGCCCCTGTTTTTTATTATCTCAGGGATCTTTTTTTCCAGGAGCCTTGGTAAAAGAGGCCTGGCCAAATTTATTGAATCGAAAGCCAGGACCATCCTGTACGTGTACGTGTTATGGGCTTCCTTTCAGATCATTTTCCAGCTTTTACTGGCTAACTATGTAAATGCCGACAGATCGTTAAAGGATTTTCTTTACATACTCTATTTTCCACGTAATCTTGACCAGTTCTGGTACCTGCATACGCTATTCCTCGTCATCATCCTGTATGCGATTGTCAGCGTGAAGCTGAAGTTGACACCTATATGGCAGGTGACAACGGGATTGGTACTGTATTTTATCTCCTGTTATGTTTTTCAGGCCGACTGGCAACTGTATTTTATAAACGATATACTACATTATTACCTGTTTTTCGGTATCGGTGATCTGCTGAGCCGTTATTTTTTTGATGAGAACAGCAGCCGGAAACTTTCTTCATGGAAGGTATTCTTTGTATTGTTACCGTTTTTTGTACTTGGTCAATACTATTTTGTGGTTCGCAATGTAGAGAAGTTTGATATCAATAAATACTACCAGTATGTCGAATACTACGAGCCATTACTTTATTTATTGATCGCGCTTGTGGGCTGCCTGTTCGTGATTGTAGTTTGTTTTAAACTACAATCGAAGGAATTCAAATGGTTGAAAACAGTGGGTAGTCATTCATTGTATATATATGTTTCACATGTTTTTGCAGCATCGGCAACGCGAATACTTTTATCCAGGGTATTGGGTATTGACAATGTTCCTGTTCTTTTGATAGTATGTATGTTTTCCGCATGCGTTTTCCCGATCTTGTTATATAAATTTTCGCAAAAGATGGGATGGTACTGGTTATTCTCCCTTGAAAAACCAGCAGCCACCAAAAAAGTTCTTAATCCGGCAACAGTAGCAGAGCGGCCCGGAACCAATGTATTATGAGCGTCACTGAAAGAAAATATTCAAAATGGCTGGAAGCAGGTTTCTTTAGCGGATTGCAGAAGATATCGCTACCTCTTTTTGGTATACTGACGACGATACTCCTTGCACACAAACTGGTGCAAAAGGATATGGGAGAGTGGGCCCTGTTTTTAGTGATCACGGGATTTGCAGAGTTATTGCGTTCAGGATTGCTTAGAAATTCGGTGATCAAATTCCTTAATGATAAGGATCCGACCAAATACCAGCAGGTAATGACCACTTCTCTTACATTCAATGCGGTCATTACAATGTTTATTGCCCTTATATTTATCGGGCTCGGCCCGTGGATCGCTCATTTGTTAAAAGCCGATAAATTATTTTCGTTATTACTTGTTTTCCTGCCCGGCCTTTTTTCATTGATCTTTTTTTCTCATTATGAATGGATACTTATTGCCCGGATGCAATTCAAAAGCATTTTCTGGGGATACTTTATCCGGCAGGTTGTTGTTTTTGTATCCATAGGCCTGTATCTTGTTATGGCTGATTCTATCAATATCTTATGGGCCGCTGTTTTTAATTCTGCAGGCATTGTAGCAGGGGCTATTGTGCTTTATTTTCATACAAAAAGACATTTGCAGGGATGGGTAAAGCCGCAACTTGAATGGGTGAAAAGGATTTTTGGATATGGCAAATACACGTTCGGTACCAACCTGAGTGCACTGGCGTTCAGAAATACTGACCAGTTTCTTGTTTCTCACTTTCTTTTGCCGGGTGTAGTGGGGGGACAGAACATCGCGAGCCGCATTACCAACCTGCTGGATCTGCCGTCCCAGGTAATGGTGGACCTCGTATTCTCGAAAAATGTACAGATATCGCAAAGCGGTGATATGGGAAGGATCAAATATTTTTACGAACGTTCTGTGGCGGCTTCATTGGCAATGCTGATACCTTTTTTAATTTTGGGTATTATATTCTCAAAACAGCTAATGTTCATAATGGGCGGAAGCAAATACTATAGCGCAATCCCTTATTTACAATTGATTTTGCTTACGGGTATATTCCTGCCATTTCTCAAACAATTTGGTACCACCATGGATTCATCGGATAAGCCGAAGATCAATTTCCTGGTAAATCTGGTTGCTGCAATTGTCAATATCATCCTTTGCCTGTTCCTGATCCCGCGCTATGGGCTGGAAGGAGCCGGGCTGGCTGTATTGCTTACATATATCACAGCTTTCCTGTCGGGGCAATGGTTTTTAGCACGATATTATAAAGTGAGCTGGATATCCTGTTTTGCGGGTATAATACCAGTATACAAGCTTATGTTTGGATTTGTTCAGAAAGAGTATTCCAGGAGATTTATAAAAACGAATGTCGATGTTGGAAGAGGAAAATAATAATAATTCAAAAAACGAAAGTTTTGCGCTTGTATTGAGTGTACTTTTCGTTGTGATCGTGCTGGTTTTTCTGTATTTGAAAATCTTATTTTTTTAGACATTTCATGAGTCAGTATGCAGGCAATAAGTAATAAAATAGAAAAGACCGGGGCCATTGTGGTCATGGGCCTGTTATTGATCAGCGTCCCTTTCTTTTTATTCTCCAATAGTTTTGACCTGGCCTTTGCCGCATTGCTTGTACCAATTGCTGCCTTGATCACTTTCCTGTGCATCAGGCGACCACTGACGGGATTGTATGTATTTATCATTATTGCTGTTTTCGCTTTTTATCCGAGCCGGATACTTGGACGTGACCTGCCCATTAATACCGGCCTTGAGGTATTGCTTTTATGTCTTTTGATCGGAACGCTTTTTCATACGCGGAATGCCAAGGTTGCGGGATTCTTCAGAACGCCGATCTCTATCATGTTTTTTATTTTTTCGGTTTATGTGAGTTTGCAGGTCTTTAATCCCAATATGCAGTCCATTAGCGGCTGGATCTTTTTTATGCGCCGGTATGTTATGCTTGTTTTTTATTACGTGATCGCATACAAGCTTATTGATACTTTCCCAAAATTCAAGTCGTATATAAAATTCTGGATAGCGATTGTGTTCATCATTTGTCTATACGGGTACTATCAGCAATTTTTTGGACTATTTGATTTTGAAATGCGCGACCTGATGAAGAACCCAAAAGATTTCCAGTTGGCAATGCAGGGTGGGTTGTTGCGGAAACAATCATTTCTTGCGGATATGATCATTTACGGTGTTATCTGTGGAGGGATGTCTCTATTTACGCTTATACTTGGTTTGAATGAGCCGAATAAAAAAAGACGCCTGATCTTATTTTTCCTCTGCGGCTTCTTCTGGGTAGGAATGAACTTTTCCGGCACGCGTACGCTGGTGATCATGCTACCTGCGGGAGTAGCGCTGTATTCCCTGATGACTATTGGTAACAAAAAGACCCTGATGGTAGTATTCTCTACCATACTGCTGTTTTTATTCATACTTTACGCGCCCATTTATAGCAATCCGACCCTCAACCGGATGCGAACCGCTTTTGATAAAGACAATGCGTCGCATAATGTCAGGGACTGGAACCGTGCGTATATTCAGCCCTATATTTACAACCATCCTATAGGCGGAGGTGTTTTGACATGTGGTGAGCCGGGAAGGCGATTTAATCCGAATCATCCGCTGGCAGGTTTTCCGCCCGATAGTGGTTTCCTTTCCTCTGCGCTTGAGTTGGGATGGGTCGGATACGGCCTTTATATCCTTTTTTACATCATCATCCTGTACCAGGGCATCAGTTATTATTTTGCATCCAGGGATAAGGAAATAAGAAAGTATATACTTGGGATCGTTATCATGAATTTTGGAATATTGCTTGTCCAGTATTCCCAGGTATCGGAAGGACAGATACCCAACACAATATTGATATTTTCGTCTTTTGCTCTTATTACCAGGTTGCGTGAGTTTGACAGGGATAAAAGAGCCGCAGCATTACCCAATAACAGTTGACTTTTTACTACCAATACTAATATTAACAGAAAATGAAACAAATGAGCAAGATACTTCTAACTTTAATCGTTCTTTTTACGGGAATGATCAGCGTACGCGCCCAGGTGTCGAAAGATACTGTTGTCTTTCTTTCTGAAGCGATGAAAGATTCTGTACTTAGGGAGAGGCTTATTGCCCTTGCGATGCAGAACCCGTCCATCCAGAACAGGGATGCC
The DNA here is from genome assembly GCA_964528095.1 of uncultured Terrimonas sp. GTDB lineage: Bacteria > Bacteroidota > Bacteroidia > Chitinophagales > Chitinophagaceae > CAZGSG01. The sequence goes on along the minus strand of CAZGSG010000017.1, from coordinate 6,583 downwards.
CGTGTAAACGCATCCGAATATCAATACCGGAAATCTAAATCTACCTGGCTTGAAGCGATATCACTTCAGGGCAACGTCAATGAGTTTGTTGTCAACAATTCACCCAATGCCAGTTTCTTTCCAAAATACAATGTCGGGATAGCGCTGCCGCTTAATTTAATAGGGAAGAGCACCAATGAAAAAAAGAGCGCAAGGGAAATGGTAAAAGTTGCTGAGGCTGAAAAACTGGAAGAAACCAGGAGAGTAAAAAAGGAAGTACTGATCCGGTATGAGAATTACAAGGAAAAAAAAGATATCTACGAGATCAATAAAAGGCTTACGATAGGAAGAAAGACAACCTATACCAGTTTACAGAAAGAATTCGCAGAAGGTACTATTGAGAAAATAGAAGAAGTGAATAAGGGTAACCAGGACGTGCTGGACCAGGAGATAACAGAAAGAGCCAGCAGAAGAGATTACCTGGTTGCAATATTGGAGTTGGAGGAATTGATTGGAGTAGAACTATCGACTGTTATTAATAGCCTGAATGCGAAAGTCGTTAAATGACCTCGCTTAACATACAGGAGCCAGCTGTTATCAACGGTCCGCTTGCAGCGAACGCGAAAAAGGTTTTTTTCCCAAACCTTGATGGTTTGAGATTCATTTGTTTTCTACTCGTATTTCTTTTTCATTCATACAAGGTATTGTTTGCAAACCTAAAGGGCACAGTTGTGTATGATATTGTTGAATTTCTTTTTCAGCATGGAGAACTCGGGGTTAATTTTTTCTTTGTACTGAGTGGATTCCTGATCACCTTTTTATTGATCAGGGAAGTAGAGGTATCCGGTACGGTACATATAAAAAACTTTTATATCCGTCGCGTTCTTCGCATATGGCCATTGTTTTACCTCTGCGTTTTCATTGGATTTGTTGTATGGCCCCTTGCAAAACATTTCGCTGGTGCCGCGTCCGTTGAAACATCTGATCCATGGTACTATGTTTTCCTGGTAAACAATTTTGACTATATCCATCAGCAAAGTATCAGCGAGCAGCTTTTTCCCGATGCGCTTATACTTATTGTGTTGTGGTCTGTTGCAGTAGAAGAACAGTTTTACCTGGTATGGCCTGTTATTCTAAAGTATATTCCCAAACGCGGGTACCCGCTGATCTTTCTGGCTATAATCCTGTTCACTCTTGTTTTCCGGTTTTTTCATGTGGGTGACAGAGGCGGCGATCTGCATGATATCGCTGTTCTCAGATTTCACACATTCGCAGTAATAGGTGATATGGCGGTTGGAGCGCTGATGGCCTATTATTGTTCTTATCAAAGCAGGTTCCTTGTATGGGTCACTAATTTAAAAAAGAGCCAGCTTCTATTCATTTACCTCATGTCGGTGGCTGTATTATTATTCAGAGAGCAGTTATTTGGGCATTTTGCTGTTGCCACTATCCTTGAAAGGGTAGTGATCGCCATTCTTTTTGGCCTTATCATACTTGAACAGAATTTCTGTAAGAACTCATTCTTTAAATTCTCCTCTTTTAAAAACATGAGTAAACTGGGCATGTATACGTACGGCTTGTATTGTCTTCATTTTCTCGTAATCAGTATACTCGGAAGCGTGGCGCAAAAACTGGGCTTTCTGCTGGATAATCCTGTGACAGCTATCGTTATAACCCTGCTGGCGCTTTTCTTCTCGATCATTTTATGCATCCTCAGCTACCGGTTTTATGAAAAACCATTTTTGAAACTAAAAGACAAATTTGCATTTATTACGAAATAATAGTGCTTTTTATAAGCGTAGGCTATTATTGTTTTTTTATAATTGCAAACCTGTCCTTTAACTTAAGGAAACGTTTTTCATAAATCTCGTAAGAAAGCGCAGCTACTATTGATGTGGCTATAATACAGATAAGGGGGTAAACGATTTCATAGGTCAGTTTACTATTATTGGGCAGGAGTTTAATGAATATGGCGAGTATCAGTTGTGACACCACTGCATGAAATACATAGATACCATAAGAATACTTTCCGAGCGCCCTTAAAAGCCTTGTTTCCAGGTTGAAGACGAACTTGCCCGTAGAGGCTGCCAGGATAATAAACGCGAACAGGACTGCCGGGAAGGTGGCAAACAGGAAGGTTTTTACAAACCAGGGCTCCGGGATCATGTTTAAAACGAAAGCCAGCGTAAACAGGATAACGATCAGTTGGATGATCCTGTTTGTAACAAATCTTTCCACTTTCGCATAAAGAGTTTTATTAAAATAGATATAAGCCGCCAGTGCCCCGATGCCAAAGTTGTCAAGACGGCAAAGCGTAAAGAAATACAATGGATTGATGTTATTGAAATCATAGTGGCCCCTTGTCTGCAATTCATAAAAAATGAACTTTGAAATAAGCCCGATCGCAATAAGCCCAATGATGATATAGGGGATCCTGTTGCCCCATTTTTTTACAAGCCAGGGCGCAAAGAGATAAAATTGCTCCTCAATACAAACTGACCAGTATAGTTCGATGATCCCCTTGTTGGGAATGGCAAAAAGCATCTGGAGATTGATACTGAAAGTAAAAAGATAAAAGAAATTTTCTAGTGCAGGGGTGTGAATATAATTGCCAAGTTTGCCTTGCAGATAATCGATACCGAGGATCATTAAAATACCGAACCCAAGGTAAAGCGGCCATATCCGGAGTATACGCCGGATGTAGAAATTTTTGACATTTACGGTATTGGTTACCTTTCGTTCAGTAAATAAAAGAAAAAAGATCAGGAACCCGCTAAGCACAAAAAAAAGTGTTACTCCATAACTACCCAGCCCCTCAAAATTTCTCCTGAACATATTAGGAAGGTTCAAATCCGCATTATAGCTTTTGTATTCAGAAGTATGCTGCAATATGACCATGGCTGCTGCAATAAAACGCAGGCCATCGAGGTTCTTAAAGTAGACTTTCATTGGTGGAAAAATAGATAATTTATCTAATACTTTATACTTAGGTGTAAGTTTAAGAAAAAGACAATCCGCTTTCCTTGACTTTCTTTTTCTATTGACGCTCTTTGTTCAGTCGTAGATAAAACAGACGTTATTGGCATTCTCCTGGTCCCCGGATGGCTGTACAAAGCTCGGGAATGGACAAAACAAAAACTTTACGTTGATCTAAATCAAATTGCAAAAAAACAGGATTTTAATTTATTATCAAGTGTCGAAAAACTACGAACGAAGTAATACGCGATACGACTATTTTATGTGGTTAAATCTACTCCAATTTAGCTGGGTTTTTCGAGGGAAATGAGTAGAAGTACACTTATTCACACTCAGTAAGAATTCTGTGAATAACTGTCTGAGTATGAAAAATCGTTTGGCGTGGTTTTTGGTTGCTCATCTCGCTTGTTGCTTGCCAGTTTGTGAATATAAATGTGAATGATTTGTGAGTTTGTATTTTTTCATATAGAGTTACGGGGTTTTACCTTTAGCGGAATTTGGTTTGGGGAAAAAAAAATACTTTATTTGTTTTGAGCTTTATAATCCAATATTAAAAACAACAAGATTGTGTAGTGATAAATCTACACAGTTAATCCAACCCTTGTATGAGAAACCATATTAAAAGACTGCTTGTATTCTCGATCCTGAGTTACTTGCTGTCTACACCCCTTACTTCGCTGGCGCAATATGGCCGGTTCGACAGTATCTCCGTCAATGTGAGTACGAGCGGGACCTTTCTTCAAAAAGCTTTGTTATACAAACCTGCCGATCTTGCAACAGCACCTTCTACCAAAAGATGGCCGCTGATTGTGAATCTTTCTGGCATTGGAGAAAACAATGGTACACTGGCAGCAAACTTAACAAACGGGCTTCCCAATAAAATCAATAGCGGGCAGTTGCCTGTACTGACGTATGGTAGCTATACCACGCAGGCATTTGTTCTTTCAATCGTATCAAGTGGTTGGGCGTTGAACTCAAATCAATTGAGTCCTGCGCTGACTTATTTCTGTAGCCGTTACAGGGTAGATAGCAGCCGTATTTACTTTACCGGTTATAGTGCAGGCGGCGAAGTGCTGGGTTATCCTGGTGGCAAGTTAAATTCCGACACTACCTGGAGTAGATTCATTTCGGCCATTTTTGCAAGAAGCCCACACAATGGATCAATGGTACTGGACTCGGCTTCTCGTATTGGTCAACGATGGAAGATACCTACTGCGCTGATCGTTGGCGCTGTAAATGATGGCGGTACGGAAAATGCTTTCAGACAATTTGCGATAGACCTGCAAAACAGGCTGGATGATTATTATACTAATTCTTTTTACCAGGCGATGCCGGGTTGGGGACACAACAATTTTGCCCTGACCTATGACACGGCACAGCGTTATTCCATACTGGGCAATCGTAACTTTTATCAATGGCTTGCGCAGTATACCAACAACAAAGCGAATTCTTATAACGGGGAGAATAATCCATACGCTCCTCCTGCAGTAATTGATAACTATACATGTAATAAACCTTTCAAGCTTGTAGTCCTTGGCTCATCAACAGCCCAGGGCATTGGCGCTTTACCAATTGACAGCTCCTGGGTCAATAAGTTTACTAAATACATTACTGGCAGAAATTCGTCCAATACTGTACTCAATCTGGCGATGGGCGGATATAATTCTTACCAGGTATTGCGTCCCACAGGGTATAGTCCCGGCGGTGGTAAGCCAGATCCCGATCCTGAGAGAAATATCACGAAAGCGCTGAGCCTGCGCCCTGATGCCATCATTATTAACCTGGCATCTAACGATGCGTCGGTTGGATTTTCACTGGCCGAACAGCAGGCTAACTTTATTGAAGCCAAGAGGCTTGCTGACTCTGCAAATGTTCCGCTCTGGATATCTACCACGCAACCACGTGATTTTCCGTCGCAGTCGCAACGCGACCTGCTGATCAATATGAAGAACTGGATTATCAGCACGTATGGAAATAAAGTGATCGATTTCTGGTCAACCGTAGCCAATGCCGATGGTACGATAAACCCTGTTTATGCCTATGGCGATGGTACGCATGTAAATAATTTAGGACACCATTTGTTTTATACAAGAACAGTTGGTGAAAAGATACTGGATTCATTGTGCGCAAGAATACCCGCAAATATTCCCCCGGTAGCCAACGCTGGAACTCCTGTTTCCCTATTATGGCCACTTAATATCACCACGCTTGATGGAAGTGCGTCAACAGATGCTGATGGATCGATTGTAAGTTACCAGTGGACTAAGGTTAGCGGACCATCTACTTTTACATTGTCCAGTCTTACATCTGCTGTGACAGGGCTTATTAACCTGGTGCAGGGGTCATATGTGTTCCGGCTTACTGTCACTGATGACCAGGGAGCTACCGGAACCGCTGACGTGAATGTTGGTGTTAATTCAGCTGCGAATATATCGCCAGTAGCCAATGTCGGCGCGAACATTACACTCACTTTACCGATAAACTCTACAACACTGAATGGAACTGCATCAACAGATGCGGACGGAACAATAACAAGCTATGCCTGGAGCAAAATAAGCGGTCCTTCTACCTTTACTATCGCGAATGCTGCTGCCGCTACAACAGCGCTGACAGGCCTGGTGCAGGGCACTTATGTGTTTAGCCTGACGGTGACCGATAACAATGGGGCAACCGGAACAGCGAACGATACGATCACTGTGAACGCCGCCGCGAACATTCCGCCGGTAGCTAATGTTGGCGCAAATGTGACGCTCACTTTACCGGTTAATTCAACAACGTTAAATGGAACAGCATCAACAGATGCGGATGGAACAATAACCAGCTATGCCTGGAGCAAAGTAAGCGGTCCTTCTACTTTTACTATCGCGAATGCTTCAGCCGCTACTACAGCGCTGACAGGCCTGGTGCAGGGTGTGTATGTATTTAGCCTGACAGTAACGGATAACAATGGCGCGACTGCAACAGCCAATGACACGATCACGGTGAATGCGGCTGCGAACACTCCGCCAGTTGCCAATGCCGGACTAACAGTGACGCTCACCTTACCGGTTAATTCAACAACGTTAAATGGTACTGCATCAACAGATGCAGATGGAACAATAACAACATATGCCTGGGCGAAACAAAGCGGTCCTGCAACTTTTACTATTGCCAATGCTGCCGCAGCTACAACTGCATTAACAGGTCTGGTGCAGGGTACTTATGTGTTCCGTCTCACCGTCACAGATAATGCAGGAGCGACAGCTACTGCTGATGTAACGGTTGTGGTAAATGGAACTGGCAACCAATCTCCTCTGGTAAGCGTAGGCGCAGGGGTAGCTATTACATTGCCAACTGATACCACACTATTGGATGGCACAGGGTCTTCAGATCCTGATGGTACGATTGATACCTATGCATGGAGCAGGCTGAGCGGCCCTACAACATTTTCGTTGACCAGCCCCAATGCAGCAGCAACTACAGTAACAGGCCTGGTACAGGGTACTTATGTGTTTAGCCTGACGGTGACCGATAATAATGGCGCAACTGCAACAGCGAATGATACAGTAGTGGTGAACGCGGCTGCGAACATTCCGCCAGTAGCCAATGTGGGTGCGAATGTGACGCTCACTTTACCGGTTAATTCAAC
>CAZGSG010000016.1:0-37473 GCA_964528095.1 uncultured Terrimonas sp. | reverse complement strand
CTAAGCATTGCCGCGGTCACCCTGGTAGTTAACTGGATCATATTAAAAGATTTTACGCCTTCTCTCATGCGTAGTATAGCTGTACTCGTTATAGCCTGCCCCTGTGCTATGGGACTGGCCACACCAGCAGCGATAGCGGTGGGTCTGGGCCGGGCTGCCAGGAATGGTATTCTATTTCGCAATGCTACCAGTCTTGAACTATTCAAAAATATCCGGCAGGTTGTGTTTGATAAAACAGGTACGCTCACGACAGGTAAGTTTGTGATCGGTAACTGGCAGTTGGTGAACAGCACACAAGATAATAGCGGCATGCAAGAAGAAGAATTTAAAAAGATCGTTTTTTCTTTAGAAAAATACTCGAACCATCCTATTGCCAAAAGCATCAGTGCAGCCTGGAAATTGAAGGAAGAAATAAGATGGAAAAAGATTGAAGAGGTAAAAGGTCTTGGAATGAAAGCAGAAGATAAAGAAGGCAATACCTATTGGGCAGGTTCTTTTAAGATTGCCGAAAAGCTGACCGGCGATGACACACACAATGTATATATTCTAAAGAATGGTGTACTGGCAGGATGGATAGATGTAAAGGATGAAATAAGACCCGAAGCAAAGACCATTATCCAATACCTGCAGGCAAAACGTATAAAAACTGTATTGCTTACGGGCGACAGGCAATATAAAGCAACACTACTGGCCAATGAACTGGGCATGGATGAAGTGATAGCCGAACAAAGCCCTGAACAGAAACTGGCATTCATTACAGAACGCAGCGCAAAAGAACCCACTGTGATGGTAGGCGATGGCATCAATGATGCGCCGGCACTCGCCAAAGCGACTGTTGGTATTTCTATGAGCGATGCCTCACAGATGGCCATGCAGACGGCACAGGTGGTGCTGATGAACCAGGGATTAAAAAACCTGCCAACGGCGCTTGGACTGGGTAAACACACGTTTATCACGATCAAACAAAATCTTTTCTGGGCATTCGCTTATAATATTGTGGCGATACCTGTAGCCGCACTCGGCTTATTGAAGCCGGGCTTTGCAGCCCTGGTAATGGGATTGAGCGATGTGGTATTAGCGATCAATTCAGGCCGGTTGTTTGTAAAGAAAGTTGATTGACCTTTCAAAAGGCTTTTTTGTACTTTTATAAAATGCCCTCACGATTTGTCAACACAAAGATCCGGTCCCGGTTTTTACCGATCCTTCTACTGATCATTTGTAGTTGTAGCAATCTGACAAATTTTGCGCAGCAGAATCTCTTGCTCAATGGCGGTTTTGAAGATATCAATACCTGTACTGAGTACAATTCGGAGTGCGGCGTGGAAGCCTGGTTTTATATGAAAGATATTAAAGCCCAGATGTTGTCGAATGATGACAATCTACCATCATTAGGAAATAATTCATTTGCCATATTTTTTCCCTGGGGCGGTCGCCCGGATTTTTCCCCTGTACTTGGTACTATATTACCCTGTCGTTTACAAAAAGGAAACAGCTATTCTTTCAGGGGAATGATACAGGCGAAATTAAATAACCGGCTTATCCTGAAACCAGGAGTAGCATTAGGTGAAAAATATTTTGTTCCCCGCAGACCTTTTGCCAGCGGCATGCATGCGGATACGATCCTGCAAATAACAAAGATCCCCAAAAGCGATTTTTTCCAGTTTGAATATAGTTTTGTTGCAACAGGAGCGGAACGATACCTCACTTTTGGAACCTTTACAGCAGAAGATACGACAGGAGCAAAGCGCGCATTCATCGGCAACCAATCCATAACAATCATCCTCGACAATTTTGAATTGGTCTCTACCACGGGAACCGAAATACCCTGCTCCGACTTCTCAATAAACAAAGAGAATATCTATCATTTTGATTCACGTCATAAAACAATGGATTACGCGCTCTATGGGAAAGGAGAATTGCCAATAGTATTTGCAGGCAATGATTCCAGTTCAGTTACGAGAGCATCTCCACCTGAAGCGGACGAACCGGTGGTAAAAGCAGATACATTAAAATTAGGCGATGTGTTTTTTGATTTTAATAAAGCCCTGCTAAAACCATCGGCAGTGACCATGCTGGAAGCTTATTTTAAAAAAGATAAATCCGCCATATCTTCTATTGATAGCGTGTACGTGGATGGCCATACGGACTCTATCGGTACTGAATCAAAAAACCTTGTATTGAGCGGGCAGCGCTGCAAAGCATTGGAAGAATGGCTGGTAAGTAATGGTATTGTTGGAAATGAACATGTCATCATACGTCCTTTTGGAAAAACAAGACCTGTAGCAAGTAATAGTACGGCTGCGGGAAGAGCGATGAACAGGCGGGTAGAGATCATTGTGTTCAGAAAAATAAAGAACTGACGTCTATCCCTGCCCTATTGGTTTATTGAGTATTGTCTTATTACACTATTCCACTTTTATTTCTACATCTCCCCCAACCGGATATGCCTGGCAGGTGAGTATCTTTCCTTTTGCCAGTTCTTCGTCTGTCAATACTTCATTATAGCCCATCCATATGGTCCCTTTTGTGCAGGTGGCTACACAACTACCGCAGCGACCAGCCTCGCAACTGTAAGGCAATTGTATATGTTGGGCTTTTGCGGCAGCAAGAATAGTTTGTGGCCAGGCTGTAACTACTTTGTATACCTGTTCCTTAAAAATAATCGCCGCTATACGCGCTTCCTGGTCCGGTGGTACCAGGGTATAAAGACGCGGACGACTGTCAAAATTCTCCCTGCGTATCTGTTCTCTTTTTATTCCTTCGCTGATAAGCGTGATCAGAATGATCTCCATGTACAACTCCGGACCACAGGTATAGAAACCCGTTTTTTGTGATTCATTGGGAATATGTGTTGCTAGTAATTGCTGAAGCAATGGTTTACTCAGCCGTGCATCTTTATAATAATTGCTATCGCTGAATAAAAACCTTATGTGGAGTTGACCGCTATGTTTTTCCTGCAATTGTATTAATTGGTTGTAAAAAATAGCAGACCTCCTGTTGCGGTTGCTGAATACCAATACGATCTTTTTATCTGTCAGTAGCAGCAAAGTTTTTATCAGCGAAAAACAGGGCGTAATACCGCTGCCCGCCGCCAGGAAAAAATAGCCATCGTATTGTTCTGTTATTTGTGGCAGGCAAAAAAACCCTGAAAAGCCGGTAGTGTGGAGAATATCTCCTTTTTTGTAATGATCAAGAAGCTGGCGTGAAAACCGGCCATTTACCACTCTTTTGACAGTGATGGCCAATGGCTCTCCGCAAAGTGGCGCCGATGAAACAGAATAACTTCTTCGTTGCTGTTCTTCACCCTCGCCAAAAAGAAAAGTCAGGAACTGTCCGGCTTCATATACTGGTTCCCATTCGTCGAGGGGTTCAAGAATAAACGTTTTCGCATCATCCGTTTCACGGATAATATCAATTATCCTCAGGCGTTTTATTGGGGAAGAAATAGTCAACTTACTCTTTTATTTTCTTTTCCGGGATTTATGGCAATTAGCCCGAAGCCTTTATTTATTTAGCCGGAGAACCCTGTATTTTTGTTCCCCCGCATTGGACTATAAAGATAATATAACCAGTTCAGCAGCGGCACCATGGATCATAAGAATAAAGTGGGCCGGGATCATTAACGCGTTATCATATTGGCAACTATTCACACGATATTAAAATCATACTGGGGGTTTGATTCCTTCCGCCCATTACAGGAAGATATTATCGATTCTGTTCTTAATGGCCATGATACGCTCGCCCTTATGCCTACGGGTGGAGGAAAATCGCTTTGTTACCAGGTACCGGCTATGGCTAAAGATGGAATGTGCCTGGTCATTTCACCATTGATCGCGCTTATGAAGGACCAGGTAGAAAATCTTCGTAAAAAAAAGATCACTGCTTTTGCGATCTTTTCAGGCATGAGTCGCAAAGAAGTTATCAGGACCCTGAAAGTAGTGACAGAAAGCAATTGCAAATTTCTGTATGTTTCTCCTGAACGATTGGAGACGGCGCTTTTTAAAGAATACCTGCCGGGCATGAACATTAGTCTCATTGCAGTGGATGAAGCGCATTGTGTTTCACAATGGGGTTATGATTTCCGGCCACCCTATCTGCGTATTGCCGCGATAAGATCGGAATTACCAGGCATTCCACTACTGGCATTGACAGCATCTGCTACACCCGATGTGCAGGTGGATATCTGTGAGAAACTTGCATTTACTAAACAAACCATCTTTCGTCAATCATTTGAGCGGCCTAATCTTTCTTATAGTGTTTTCAGGATCAGCTCCAAAATCAATAAGATCATAGAGATCATCAGCAAGGTGCCGGGCACCGGCATCGTGTATTGCAAAAGTCGTAAAAAAACAAAAGAGATCAGTGAGCTATTAAAGCTGCAGAATATTGCTGCCGATTTTTATCATGCAGGTTTATCCCAGGAGGAAAGGGCCAGGAAACAGGAAGACTGGCTGAACAATAAAATAAGAGTGATCGTTTGTACCAACGCTTTTGGCATGGGTATCGACAAACCTGATGTACGCAGTGTGATACATGCCGATGTTCCCGATTGTCTTGAAAATTATTACCAGGAAGCAGGACGTGCTGGCAGGGATGGCAAACGCGCCTATGCGGTATTGTTGTATGATGATAATGAACTGCTGGACCTGGAAAAGACGATCGAACTACATTTCCCCTCATTAAAAGATATTAAAGAAGTATACCAGGCCATAGCTAACTATCTACAGTTACCGGCAGGCACGGGTGAAGGAGTGTATTATGATTTTGATATCAGTGATTTCCTTAAAAAATTCAAATTAAAAAGTCATACCGTCATTTACTCACTGAAAACACTGGAACAGGAAGGCTGGCTTTCTTTTAATGAACAGGTGTTTAAATCATCTACGGTAAGGTTTACAATGACCAAAGATTTCCTGTACAGGTTTGAAGAATCAAATCCTTTACTTGAACCGGTGGTCAAAACACTGTTACGTACATATGAAGGCATTTTTGATTACCCTGTTTCCATATCGGAAAAATTACTGGCTGGCTTATTACGAAAAGAACCCGAAGAAGTCAGGACAACGCTTACCAGCATGCAACAAATGGGAGTGATTGAGTACCTTCCTCAAAAAGATACACCCCAGTTATTATTTCTGCGTAACAGGATAAAAGTGGAAGATATTTTTATCGATATGGTGGCATCCAATAAACGAAAAGTCATTTTTGAAAAAAGGGTCAAACAAATGATTGGGTTCATCAGGGAACCCGTACAATGCCGGAGCCGGATCATCGCGACTTATTTCGGTGACAATAATGTGCCCGAATGCGGGATCTGTGATAACTGTCTTCTTAAAAAAGCCAGTAAGATGAGCCGGGAAGAATTCGAGACCCTGCATCAACGTATTGTTGAACTGGTAAAAAATGAATCGCTGACCACAAAAGACCTTCTGCTGAAACTGGCAGATACAAAAAAGGAAAAAACCTGGAAGGTCATTGAGTTTCTCCAGGCTGAAAATAAAATTGCGATAGATAAAAAAGGCAAAGTAAGAATTCAGCAATAGCATTACTACCAGCCTGTAGTCAAAAGACGCCGTGCGGCACCAATACCACATTTTTGATATTTTGAATAGGCCAGTGCTGCGGCTTCCCTGACTTTTTCTACCGGCTTATCATTCACCCAGGCCCCTATCGCATCATGCAGGGTATAAGCCTCTGGTGCCATCAGCCCGGTCGTCCATACTAACGGAAAAGCCCCGGTTTTTTTTAAATGAGGTGCAAAATAATTTTTGCTATAGCAAGCCAATATAATTACTTCTTTTTTCTGCTTAGTTTTTTGAGGAAATACCTGTGATAGAGAAAAATCCATCAACCCATCGTGACCGATATAAGCAACAAGATCGGCAGCTCCTCCAAAATATAGCTGACTCCCCTGTATTTCTATTTTTTCAGGCTGGTTGCCTGAAGCAAATTGAAAAAAGTCAATGGTCGTTTCTTTGATGAATTGCCCATCATATGCATCAGCAAGGAGATAAACATTTTTCGAACGGTTTTTAAATAACAATCGCTCGAGTACTTTTTTATCAGGGTTGGGCAGGATTTTTATTAATTGCCATTCTTTGCTTTTGGTGTTGAAAAAAGATTTTATCCCATAACCTGCGCCCCAGTAAAGGTTGTTTTTTGGATCCTGGCCGTTACCGATAGCTGCGGGCACAGGCAAGATACCCTGGAATTTATTATCGCAAAGAGCTACCAGAACATGAATCGTTTTATTACCTGTATTGGTATCTGCCGGTTCTGCTTTGTTGTTTATATGCCCGGTATTAATTGCTGACTGAGTATCTTCAGGTTTATCATCGCAGGAAATTATCCATAAAAGCAACGGGAAAAAAGCAGTCAATAAAAGTCTCATGACAGGAAGATTCTATTTTCCTGTCATTCCATAACCAACCATTACAAAATAAGTTTTTAGAAGAGGCTTTTCCGTCCCCTGCCACCGAGGCCCAACGCTCCCAGCAATGAACGGATGATTGTATTACCAGCCGTCCTGGTCATACTTTTTACAACAGGGTCTTCAAAAAAACCTTTTTCCTTTTTGGCAGGAGCCGGATTGTTTGTTTGCTTTTCCTCCTGTTTTTGTTTCTTTTCGGTTGCTGACTTTTCAGCGGCCTCATTCAGCTTGTCGGTTAAGATTTCGTAAGCGCTCTGGCTATCTATGACCTGGTTGTACTTTGCGGCAATTTTTGATTTATTAACAAGAGTGTCTATTTCTCCATCGCTAAGAATATCCATCCGGCTCCGGGGCGAGCAAAGCATACATTGCACCAATGGTGTTGGAATGCCTTTTTCATTCAGGATAGTGATCAGCGCTTCCCCGATGCCTAATTGCGTAATAAGATCTTCGGTTTTGTAAAATGTCGTCTCGGGATAATTCTGCGCCGTGAGTTTGATCACTTTTCTGTCGGCTGCTGTAAAAGCGCGTAAAGCATGCTGCACTTTCAGCCCAAGCTGCGCAAGTATTGATGCAGGCACATCCATTGGATTCTGGGTGCAAAAATAAATGCCGATGCCTTTGGAACGAATGAGTTTGATGATCGTTTCTATTTGCTGTAACAAAGCATCATTGGCTTCCTCGAAAATAAGATGTGCCTCATCGATGAAGATGACCAGTTTGGGTTTGTCCATATCACCTTCCTCGGGACATGTAGCATATAACTCTGCAAGTAACTGGAGCATAAACGTAGAAAAAAGCTTGGGCCTGTCCTGCAGATCGGTAACCCGCACAATGGATACTATTCCACGACCATCATCACTAATGCGCATCAGGTCGCTCACTTCAAAACTTTTTTCTCCAAAAAACACATCAGCGCCTTGTTGTTGCAGTTCTATCACTTTTCGCAGGATCGTTCCCGTAGAAGTTGTAGAGATCTTACCATAGGTTTTCTCCATTTCTTCTTTTCCCTCATCGCTGATATACTGTAATATTTTTATAAAATCCTTCAGATCCAGCAAAGGAAGTTTTGTATCATCACAGTATTTAAAGATCATGGCCACAAAGCCACCCTGCGTTTCATTCAGTCCTAATATTTTTGAAAGAAGCACCGGGCCGAATTCACTTACAGTAGCTCTTAATCTTGCACCCTTCTGATTGCTCAGCGTCAGCAGCTCTACAGGATAAGCCGCAGGTTTATAATCAAGACCAAGAAGCTGGTAGCGTTCTTTTATTTTGTCATTGGATACACCTTCTGCGGCAATACCGCTCAGGTCGCCTTTGATATCCATCAACAGTACCGGAATACTTGCATCACTCAATCCTTCCGCAAGCACCTGCAATGTTTTTGTTTTACCTGTACCGGTTGCTCCTGCTATCAATCCATGACGATTAATGGTCTTAAACGGAATGGACACATCTGCGCCGGGCACCACTTTACCATCTAACATGGCTGAACCAAGTCTGAAACTTTCTCCTTTGAAAGTATAACCGGCTTTTACAGCCGCTAAGAAATTATCGTTATCGGGCATAGCTTGTTTTGAAAATGAAAGTTACGGTTTTGATCGAATGAAAACAGGGGACTTTAGCAATAAAAATACTTACTACCTATCATTTAGAATAGAGAAAAGAGCGATTCTCAGGGGTGCATGCGGGTAATAATTTAGCCGGAATAAACGGTAACGATCTTAAAATCCTAAACCTTATTCACCCGGTGCGTTTCCCTCTCCCGATCAATGAAAATAATATAATTTTAAAAGATCAAAGATCCTCCTCTCTTTCCAGCATTAATACGGCGCCCTGCGGAACAATAAAATATTTTTCATTTTCATACATCACTTCGGTAGCGCCACTTAGCAAAAAAATAGCCAGGTCTCCTTCCTGTGCCTGAAGGGGTACATATTTCACTTTGTCCTCCTCACCCTTCCAGGATTCATCCTCTACGGGCATGGGAATAGCATAGCCGGGGCCGGTTTTGATAACATACCCTTGTTGCACCTTCTCCTTTTCCTGTATACCAGGCGGCAGGTAAAGTCCGCTTTCGGTTTGTTCATTGGGCCTGGAAGGCTTAATAAGTAGCCTGTCACCGATAACGATCAGTTTTTTTAGTCTGTTTTCTGGAGTAATATGCATTGTAATGATTAAATGAAGGTGTAAATTTATAAAAATGCGGGGCAAACTCCGGTTTTAGGCACTCTTAACAAAATATTAGCCGCCTGTACATATGTTTGGCAAATGATTTACTTTTATTTGTCATCTATATATATGAATTAAATACTACAAACAATGGATACGAAGAAACCTAAAATTTTGTTGTGCGAAGATGATCCAAATCTCGGAAGTGTGCTGAAGAATTACCTGGAACTGAATGACTACGATGTAACGTTGGAAAGAGACGGCCGCCTGGGTCTCGCCGCGTTTCAACGGGAGAAATTTGAATTATGCCTGCTGGATGTAATGATGCCCAACATGGATGGTTTCACCCTGGCCGAAGAGATCAGGGATGTAGATCCTGATATTCCACTTTTTTTCCTTAGCGCGAAGACGATGAAAGAAGATATCATACAGGGTTATAAACTGGGCGCGGATGATTATATCACCAAACCTTTTGATAGCGAGGTGCTTTTATTGAAGATAAAAGCGATCCTCAAAAGAAATGAAGAGATCAACAAAGAAACAGAGAACAAGGAGTTTGATCTTTCTACCTATCATTTTAATCCAAAATTGCGTCAACTGATCCACAACAATATCACGCAGACTTTATCGCCTAAAGAAAATGAATTGCTGAAAATGCTGGCCGAGCATCTGAATGATCTTTTGCCAAGAGAGCAGGCCTTAAAAAAGATCTGGGGCAGTGATACTTATTTTAACGGCCGCAGTATGGATGTGTATATTGCCAAGCTGAGAAAATACCTGAAAGACGATCCGAAGATTGAGATCGTGAACATTCATGGAAATGGTTTCAGGCTGGTAGTGCAGTAATAACGCAACCGGCTTTCTATAAAAAAGGATCAGTTTATCAACTGATCCTTTTTAGTTTTATTCTACACCGGCTTGCCCTTTAAATCGGTATTAGTTTAATTAATTTTTATTTTTAAATATTACCCGGGGAGTAAGATGAAAAATAAAATGTCATTCCTCCATTCAGTAAAATAATAAGTTTTCCCCTGTTTTATCCGGGCGGCTTTTTCCCAAATGTTCATAAGCTTTTGCTGTTACCTCACGGCCCCTGGACGTACGTTGCATAAATCCCTCCTGGATCAAAAAGGGCTCGTATACTTCTTCCAGTGTTCCCGCTTCTTCACCAACGGCAGTAGCAATAGTAGTGATACCTACAGGGCCGCCTTTGAATTTTTCTATGATGGTAAGCAGTATCCTGTTATCCATATCGTCCAACCCATATTCATCCACATTCAACGCTTTGAGCGCATGCTGTGTTATACCAAAATCTATTATTCCATCATTCAATACCTGGGCAAAGTCACGCACCCTTCGTAAAAGACCATTGGCGATACGAGGCGTACCCCGGCTTCTTCGGCCAATCTCTATAATAGCTTCTTTCGAAATATCCGATCCTAAAATAGTACACGAACGTTGAATGATCTTATTCAATACTTCGGAAGTATAATATTCCAGTCTTGATTTGATGGCGAACCTGGAAAGCAGCGGAGCGGTCAGCAAACCACTTCTTGTTGTAGCGCCGATCAGTGTAAATGGATTGAGGTTGATCTGGATACTTCTCGCATTAGGCCCTGTATCGATCATAATATCTATTCGATAATCCTCCATTGCCGCATACAGGTATTCTTCGACCACTGTGCTCAAGCGGTGGATCTCATCAATAAATAAAACATCATTGGTTTCAAGACTCGTCAATAGCCCGGCAAGGTCTGCAGGTTTTTCGATCACCGGCCCTGAGGTTTCCTTGATATTAACGCCCAGCTCATTTGCCACGATCCTTGATAAAGTTGTTTTTCCTAATCCAGGGGGGCCATGAAAAAGCACATGGTCCAATGCTTCACCCCTGATCTTCGCAGCTTTGATGAATATCTTCAGGTTTTCAATTGTTTGTGCCTGTCCTGCAAAATCACTGATGATAGCAGGCCTGATATTATTTTCAAACTCCTTATCTGCAGGAGACAAAGCTGATTTCTCCGAATTTAAATTCGCATTGCTCATTATTACAAAATTACTTTTTAACCAGCAGTAAGCCGGCAATAATTAATACGGCCCCCAGTATTTTTTCCAGGGTTATTGCTCGTACAGCCGATCCCAGCAAACCATAATGATCAATGATCAGCGAGATAAAGATCTGGCCACTTACTGCCAGCGCAAAAGTGAGTGCCATGCCCTGGCGCTGATTCACCCAGGTGATATACCCAACGAAAATAGCTCCCAGTAGTCCTCCCAGCCAGATATACCAGGGACTTGTAGAACCCGGTTTCAGCTGTACCACCGATGATGAATTGATGGCCAGGTTTAAAATGAACAGGCAGATAAGCCCTGTAATGAAACTCATCATCGATGCCATAAGCGGCCCTCCGATCTGTTTTCCCAGCCTGGTATTTAAAATTGCCTGCACAGGCATCAACGCTCCGGTTACAAGGGTCAGGAACATCATTAAATATTTCATAAGCAGCTTTAGATTAGTATACAAATGTAACCGTAGCGTATCTAAAAAATATATTTGTATATACAACAATAAATTACTTATCTTCGCACCGGATGAAAACTTCCGAGAGTAAATATCACCAATGCCTTTATTTTACGGCCAATGCACTGGCGCGTAAAACGGAAAAGCTCGCACAGGATACCTGGCGCAGGGTAAACCTTTCGCCAAGTCATGCATACCTGTTGATGCTCGTGCTTGAAAACCCAGGAATACAACCAACCAATATCGCTGCTCATTTACAGCTACAACCCAGTACAGTCACGCGTTTGATTGACAAACTCGAAGAAAAAAAAATGTTGATCCGCGCCACAGAGGGCAAAGTAAGTAATGTTTATCCCAGTCCCAAAGCAAAAGAACTCGCTCCCAGATTAAAAGAATGCGCTATTGATTTTTATACAGGCTATGTGTCAATATTGGGTAAGGAGGAAAGCAGTAAACTGGTAGTGAATATGGTGAAAATGGCAGACAAATTACCGACATAATTTTTTTTGATTTAATAATTGTATATACAACAATAAAAACCATACAACATGAAATATGTATTAACCGGTGGAGCCGGACACATCACCAAACCTCTTGCAAAAAAATTATTAGCTGCCGGACATCAGGTAACCGTTATAGGGCGTTCTGCCGCTAACCTGGAAGAACTGACCCGGGCCGGCGCAAACGCAGCCATCGGTTCTGTTGAGGATATTCCTTTTCTTACCAGCGCTTTTAGCGGTGCGGATGCGGTATATGCCATGGTGCCTCCTAATTTTACAGCAACTGACTGGAAGGGCTATATCGGGCAGATCGGCCAAAATTATGCAACAGCTATACAGGATGCGAATGTAAAATATGTTGTTCTGCTTAGCAGCGTTGGCGCACACATGATAGAGGGCTGCGGTCCGGTAAGTGGGCTTTACAGGGCTGAACAAAGTCTGGATAAACTGCAAGGCGTAAATACGCGGTATCTCCGCGCTTCCTATTTTTATCAGAACCTGTTATCGAATATCGGGCTTATAAAACAAGCAGGAATTGTAGGCGCAAACTTTAGTATAACAGGCAATAAAATGCCGATAGTAGATCCGCAGGATATTGCTGCTGCGGCCGCGGAAGAATTACTTGGATTATCTTTCAAGGGGCATAGTGTTCGGTATGTTGCCAGTGATGAAGTATCTACTGACGCTATTGCTGCTGCCCTGGGCGCTGCTATTGGCAAGCCCGATCTGAAATGGGTACAGTTTTCTGACGACCAGGCACTGCAGGGTATGCTGGGAGCTGGTCTTCCTGAAGAAATTGCAAAAAATTATGTAGAAATGTCCCAGGCGGTGCAGTCGGGAGCAATGTCGGCAGATTACTGGAAAAATCACCAATCTCCTTCCGGCAAAATAAAACTGGATGATTTTGCCAAAGAATTTGCTGCAGCATATTCTGCCAGTTGATCCAGGTAAAATTCAGCATGCAAAATTAAAAATGCAAAATAGACTCCGTATTGCCTGATGCAATCCGGTTTTGAATTTTGCATTTTTAATTTTGTATCCAACCTGATTTAAAACCGGCAACCTGAACTATTGGTTGGGTCTTATTTATTCATCAACCGGCCGCGCTACAAGTATCTGTTGAGTTGCAATAAGAAGTCGGGGTCAGGAGAGTTGCTAAGCCATTTTTCCTTTTCACCATATTTACAAACGCCCGGGTAATCTCCCCTGTATCCCTGCATATCGATGATCAACTGGAAATGCAGATGCGGTGGCCAATGGCCATTTTCCGCCGGGATCCCAAACCGGGCAAATTCTTTTCCCTTAGAGATCTTGTCTCCTTCATGCAGCTCTTTTATTGACTGGAGATCAAGATGGCCATATAACGTGTAAAAAGATTGTTCATTTAACTCATGATAAAGGATGATCGTGGCGCCATAATCACCAGCCCTGTCATTAAATGCATAGCTGTGTACAGTACCTTCCAGCGGAGCCATGATCTTTGTATTGGCTTTGCCCCATATGTCTGTTCCAAGATGCAGGCGTCGTGGTTCCTCCGCTTCGGTTTCGCTATCAAACAGATTACTTCTGCTGTATATAGTGCGATGTTCCCCATATCCACCGATGCCATATAAAGCGCCTGTATTGTCCAGTTTGTCGCGAATGTAATTGCTGAACAGATCAATATCGTTGAGCGTGCTGTTATTCAATTCCCGATTGTTATTCGTAAAGTCCAGGGAAAGTAAGCTGTGTTGTAGCGGATCAAAGGCTACAACCGGTGAAAATATTGGTTGATTTTTTTTAAGCACAGAGATAAGATCTGTCATATGGATGAAATTAATAAAACTACAACAGCTATAATAAAAAAAGGCATCCCCTGATGAGCGGGATGCCTGGTATAAATAATGATCTTATTAATTAATGTCCTACGATAATCTTAAAGCTCTTATCGGAGTAATGCGCTCCGCCATCATAGTAGAATTTAACCATATAAACTCCACCTGGCAGATTGGTCAGATCAATTGGAAGCACGCGGCCGTAAACCAATCCGGAGAACTGCTGTGTGCGAACCACCGTACCGTTATTTGTATATACTGTCATTCCAAGTGTATTATACAAAGTGGTATTGATCCTTACATTGAATTTACCGTCATTTGGATTCGGGTAAAGTATGAGTGCATTGTCGCGAAGCCTGAGCATTCTTTCAGGACAATCTTTTACACTTATCTTCTTGGTAGCTACTCCAGGGCAGCCCGCAGGTGAAGTATAATTATACGTAAGTGTAAATGTGCCAAATCCGGCAGCTGCAGGTACAAAACTAGTTCCTGATGCGCCTACGCCTGGTCCGCTCCATGTGCCTCCTGCTGGTGTAGCTGATAATGGTATCATTCCATCACTTGAACAAACCGTATCAGGTATGCTACCCACAGTTATTGCAGGAATTGGATTAACGGTAACTGTAACGCCTGAAGTTGTTCTACAACCAGCCACTGTTGTAGTAGTAACGGTATAAGTAGTGGTTGCTGTTGGTTTAGCGTATACAAAATAAGCATCTGCTCCGGCTACATATGGAGTCGTTGCTGCTGCATCTGTAAATAAGCCAGTCACAGGCGTCCAGGTCACTTTAGGATTTACCACCGCATAAGTGATTGAAATAGACCAGCCTGTCAGTGTTCCCACATCACCGGTAGCCACGTCTCTTACCGACAATGTCCAGCTACCATTTGCTATGCCCTACAGTCCTGTAAAGGCTGCAACATTAGACACATTACCTGTTGCTCCTACACCTAATACCCCATCAGGTCTAAAGGTGCCGGTAACTGGTGTGGTATTAGCAGTGGGTAATGAAGCCGTTCCTGTGGAGCTTATGATCGCGTTTGTGTAGCCATCGCCACTACCGCCTTTACCATTCACAAGGTTCAATACGTTGCCATTCGGCGCACGCAGGTTAAACACCATATCAGAGTTCCAGGTATGTGTAGCGTTTAATGTTACACTCATTGAAACGATCGACGCAGTTGCCGGAATACCACTCACTGCCAGTGTGTGGGCAGTTCCCACAGCCGACGCGTCAGGTATAGCCTGGGCTATGGTACCTGAACTTACTGTTGGATGTACTGTTGATCCTGTTATAGGAACAAATTGCGTATTCAACTGTACAGTACTGCCAACACAGATTTGCGGAGCCGATGGCGTTACCGTTGCAGCTGCTGGCTGCGGATTCACATTTATCGTAGTAGTATACGCATTATTTGCTGGCTCCGGATCACTTGCCGAAACAGTAGTGGTCGTAATATTATATAAGCCTGCTGCAAAAGCAAATCCAGGGTTAAGGAACACGTTTCTTGATGCACCGGCTGCCAACGTTCCTGTATTGATGGTCGTAGTCAGCGTGGCAGTAGCAGACCCTGTAATACTCGCATTTACAGTGATAGGGAATGCCGCGAAATCTATCGGTACTATATTATAGTTACGTATAGTAGCCTGTACTATTACAGGACTTGTCGGAGGACAGGTAAGATCCGGTACTACAAGACCCGTTACTCCCATATCTACTACTGGTGTTGTTTTCACGCTTATATCATCCAGGATCAGGTAGGCCTGGTCAGCATCTGACATGGCGTGGAATCCAATATAATATACACCGGTTGCAGTCGGAGTGAAATCTACCTGCGCGGAATCAAATGGATTATCAATATTGGTGGCAATGCTCGTGTTGGAATAAATAGCGTTTGTCATAGCAGCGCCATGTGCTTCGGTACCATACTTAACCTCCAGTTGTTCTACAAAGTCCGGTCCATCGGTCGCTTTGTAGAAGAATTTCAGGCGGTAGGACTGTCCTGCAGTGAGATTTAATCCTCTCAGGTAGAACCAGTCATCAGCCGCTCTTGTGGTATTGCCCGCATCATATGCATAGATCAGGCTTTTGGTTGCAGACACGTAGGTTGAATTATCAGCAGTGTTTGTAAACGAGATCCATCTTCCACCTGTAGCAGTTGTCGCTCCCGTGTTTCCATTCACATCCTGTGAACTGGTACATGTCGGGAAGCCCGGCACCACTGCAGATTCAAAGTTCTGCGTATACGGTACTGCTACAGCTGTACAAAGAGTAGTAAATGTAGCTTTTACGTTTTCACTGTAGTCAGTTCCGGCTACGCAAACCCTTCTTACATATACATCATATGAAGCGCTTACTCCAAGACCGGTAATATTTACCGGAGAAGCTGTAGCTGTCAGGATCGTGCCGCCTGGACCTGCTGTTGCGCCTGTACCAGGTGTAAAGCCTACTGCTCCATATTCTACGATGAAGTCATTACCCGGTGAAGTGAAGTAAACATTTGCCGCGGTAGTTGTGATACCGATAGCGCTTACCAGGGTCGGCTTACGGCAACTTGGAGCAGCTTTGATATTTACATCATCGATTGCCACACCATATCCAAATAACTCTGTGCCTTCGAAAGCAAAGGAGTATTCACTGCTGATGCCCGGTATATTCTCAATTACTACTTCTGTCCATAAACCTGTATTTGATGTATAAACGGCTCCTGGGTATAATGTCCAGGCAGCGGCGTTAGATGATCTGTAATAAACTCTCAATTGGTTTTGATCGCCCAGCCAGTTCGGATTAGCATACCAGAAAGTAAGATCGGCACCGGATGCGCTCAATGAACTGAGATCAAGAACAGGCGATACAAGTTTTGTCACGGCTCCTGTTCCTGCACCAAAGAACTGTGCATTGACTGTACCACCATGCGCAGTCGTCACACCTCCGTTACCCGCACCTGCACCATAGGTCCAGTCTTTCGCACCTGTTACATATTCATTTATTTTCCAGCAAGAACGCGTTGGGCTACTTGCTTCGAATGTTTCAGTAAATGGTAACACAACTACGGGGTTACACAATGTCCGGAATGCGACAGGGCCTCCCCATTCGCTTAAATCACCTCCACCGCAATCGGAACGTACCCATAATGTATAAGCAGTATTTGCTACCAGCCCTGTTGCAATATCTGTTAACACGCCCGCAGCTGTAACGCCGCTGGCCGCCAGCCCTGTAGCTCCGCTACCGCCTACGCCGGAAGTTCTTACTTCCCACTGGTAGCCTGATGCCGGAGCAGAAGCAGGTGCAGCCCAGCTGATCGTCTCACTTGTGGGCGTTAAAGGAGTGGCCACAATTGATTCAGCAGGGAAACAGGTCGGCATCAGATCGAATATGATATCATCGAGATAAAGATTGAATTGATCTGCTGCTGAATATGCCTGGAAGCCGATGTGATAAACACCTGTAGTAGCAGGCGTGATAGAAAGCATTCCTGAGTTTTTCGCAAAGGGAGCCGCTGCAGGTGCAACGATATTTGTATAGTCTACTATTGTATTCGTCATAGCAGCCGGTGTCGGACTATTTCCGAAAGCCACTTTCATTCTTTCTGGGTAAAGAGGGTCTGTTGGACCATATTTGAAGCGTAGCCTGTAAGTTGTACCTGCAACAAGACTAAATCCTGGGGTAAAAAACCAGTCATTACCAGGAAGAGTTGTACTATACCCATACACTAAGGCATTCGGTGCAGACCAGCCCCAGGTGGTAAGGTTAGCATTGGCAACTGTATTCCAGGTAGTACCACCATTCACATCTCTTACTGATGTACAGGTAGGTAATGTGCCTGCTGTTACACTATTGAAATTTTCTGACCAGGGGAAAGTGCTGATTGGCGCTGTAGGCGTAACCAACACGCTATTAGAGAAACCATCCTGTGCCGAGCAGGTAATCTTCCTGCGATAATAAGTAGCTACACCGCCCTGACTTGTTGTCAATCCCGCAAGCGTAGCCCCTGTTATATCTGTCCAGGCTACATCGTCAGGAGATGATTGCCATTGATAAGTTAGTCCTGTTCCAAAACTTGCACCGGTAACTGCCAGTGAGAAAGGTGAGCCTGGGCAAACAGGGGATGCCGGACCAGTTAATACGCCGCCACCCGGAGGTGCTACGCATACTATGGGTGGTCCAAGTACCATTTGAATGTTGGGACGATTATTGGTCAGGGTACCCGCTACAATGGGAGGCGTATTATCATTTGTCCATGCCTGGTGTCCATTGGTAACTGTTGAGGCCAGTATACCATTGCCGGGGGCTGAGCCTGTTCCTCCGCCAGTGAAATTACATTCCACCAGTATTTCAAGGTTTTGTCCTGCATTTAGTGCATATGGTGTGGTCAGTGTAATGGTCCTCCAGCCCACGGCACCTACAGCCGGCGTACCGGAATACACCTGGGTTGCTGTTGCTATCTTGGAAGCCCATGTTACTGATGTTTGTGTAGTAGTACTTCCTACTTCTCTGAAATAAATCACTGTCGGACCAGTATTTGCAGCAATGGTCGTATTGTAAGCAATAGAAACAACGCTTGCTG
Source organism: uncultured Terrimonas sp. (assembly GCA_964528095.1). Taxonomy (GTDB): domain Bacteria; phylum Bacteroidota; class Bacteroidia; order Chitinophagales; family Chitinophagaceae; genus CAZGSG01. The sequence continues at coordinate 19,467 of CAZGSG010000016.1, read as the reverse complement.
CGCCAGTGGTAGTCCCCATTTCAGCCGCGGTATAAATAGCAGCACTTCTTTCAAATCCCCAAAAATATGCAAGTGGGGGACGTTGAGCAGTAGTACCGGTACCTATCGTGACCGTTTGTGAATGGACAGTTTGCGTTACCGCAAATAAAGAAAATACAGTAAAGAGAAGAAAGTAAAGCTTTCTCATAAGCAGAGTTTGTGTGTGATTGGTTGAAAAAGTTGTAAGCCTGGAGACTTACTAATGGTGAAAGATATTTATTTTTTCTCTTCCCGCAACTTTTATCCTTTTTTTTATTTGGTTATAAAAGAGATTAAAAAAAACCTGTAAAACCCTGCAAAAACACGCTATCCAGATAAGGTTTTACCTGTATCTGATCTTTGGAATCCACATACTAGCCGGTCCCGATTCCCGTTTTAATCATACTTTCTTTATCCCAATAAAATACCAAGTAATTGAAAAGTAAACACACGCTATTTTTCCTACTGCCTCTTTTATTTTTTTGTATGCATTTCAGCAGCTATTCACAAATGATCACCGGGGTGTGGAAGGGCAAGATCAACCGGCAAAAAGTGGAGGTGAAGATCATTCAAAAGGGTGATAGCCTGATTGGTACATCTTATTATTACGAATCAGCCGGTAATTACCGCCGCTATAGCATAAAAGGATTTTTTGATCCTGCCAGTAATGAAGCTGTATGGTGGGATGACCAGTTGCTGGAAGAGAAATCTGGCAGGGTGAGTTTATCAACGCCAGGGAAAGTGCCACTTCTCTCCAGGGCCGATTTTAATTGTCCCGGGGAAGGCAGGATGATGTTGGACGGAAAAGCAGGCAAACCCGGTGAAACAGACCCTAAGGGTATTGTAGACCTGGATAAAGCAGAGACCGGGCTGTTTGCAGATGAATGGGATTTCGTAATTGACAACTATACGATTGGCGCCAATGACCCGGAGATAATCGACAGCATAGCTCTTATATCCCGGATACCCCCAAAAAAAGAGAACCCGGTTATAACCAGGGAAGAACCGCCCGTTATTCCGAAGCCGGTTGAAAAAACGATCGCGCGCAAGGAGCCGCCCAGGCAAACCGGGCCTGCGCCTGCTGTAAAAGCGCCCGTTTTACCAGCCCCCCAGTCCATCCAGGAAAAATTAGTGACCCGTGAAAAAATCCTTACCACAGAAATCCCGCTCAGCGGTGATTCTATAGAATTACGTTTTTATGATAATGCGGAAATTGACGGCGACTCGATTTCTCTTTTTTTAAATGACCGGCTCATTTTTCAACATATCCGTTTATTGGGTACACCCTATACCATCAAGCTTGCTGTAGCCGATCTGAACGAATCAAATGAACTCGTGATGGTAGCGGAAAACCTGGGTTCCATTCCCCCCAATACTTCCTATATGGTAGCCATTGCCGGCGAAAAAAGGTACGAAGCAAGGCTTGTAAGCACTGAGGGAAGCAGTGCGATGATCCGGTTGGTTAAAAAGACCGGGGATTGATTCAAATTTGTTGTTCAGGGGTATAGTCCGATTTGTTCAACCAGGCTGACCTCAAAGCAAGCGGAGCTTTGCCAGCACTGAAAAATGATCAGATGCAAAGCGGCCCTGCCAGGTTTGCGAGATGGTCGCATGTGTCAGCACTTTCCATTTTCCTTTTAAAAATATATAATCTATCGGCTGATCATTCCTTTCTTTATTCTGAAAACCATTGAATGTTCCGAAAGGACCATAGTGTGGAGTCACAGATAACTCTTTGGAATCGGTAAGATGCAGGGGATCTTTTGTATCCATGATCACGCGGATAGGTTCATCCGCGGGCTCCGCATTAAAATCACCGGTGAATACGACGGGTGAACTACCTGCTATTTCTTTTACTTTATTTAGAATAATATGAGCGCTTTCTCTTCTTGCTACTTTCCCGATATGGTCAAAATGGGTATTGAATGCAAAGAATATTTTTTTTGTCTTCCGGTCTTTGAATTTTGCCCAGGTCACCATCCGGGTGATTGCTGCATCCCAACTTTTACTGCCGGGTATTTCCGGTGTTTCAGAGAGCCAGAACATTTTTGTTTGTAATAATTGTAAGCGGGTGGTATCATAAAAAATAGCGGAATACTCCCCTTTTTCTTTTCCATCGTCCCGGCCTCCACCAAGCGCTTTATAAGCGGGCAGGCGCTCCTGCAGGTCCACCATCTGCTGATGCAATGCTTCCTGTACACCGAGTATGTCTACCGCGTGATAGAGAATGGTAGAAGATACTTTGTCTTTTCGATAAGGCCATGCATTCAGGCTGTCTGATACTGTGTTCAACCGGATATTAAACGTCATGACGGTAATATCCTGCGCCATTAATGAGTATCCGGCACAAAAAGTAATAAGTACGACAAGTATTTTTTTCATAAAAAATTTATTCATTAGAATTTCCACCATGGTTCCATAATGCCTGTAAGCGAAAAGCCGGTGGAGTATACTATTGCAAGAAAAAAGTTCATAACCAGTATTCGTAAAAAGCCCGGAAAATTGTTTGTAACGGGACGCATCAGGTATCCAAAGGTAAATCCATAATAACACATGAAAAAAGTAATAAAAGCCGTAAAGTTCACCTCAGGAGACCCATGGGTGATACTTACTTTAAGCAATGAATAGGCTTTTATCAATACCAGTACAATGTTGAGTTGCGCAGCCATATAGGTATTGATCAAAAAATGCTCCCAGTAGTTATATTTATTTCGCCGGTAAAACAACCAGGTCACCAGGCTGAGCACGGGTATCATCAGAAAAATAAGTACGCTGATATACTGTGCAAAAAAATGTTCTCCTCCCGCTATTGAATAGCCGGGGTTGTGTTTTACAAAAATACTTTGCGTGGCTTTTTCCATCCATTTTATCAGCAGCGTACAAATGGTGGACATGATGATCACATAAGCAAACGGGCGAAAATGTTTTACCCTTTTACCGGCCATATAACTTTCCAGCATCCTGCCGGGATGAGTAAAAAGCGACCTGAGTGTAAACAGTAATCCTTTATCTACATGAAAAACAGAATGCGGAATATCGTGTAAAAAATAACGGATGCCGATTCTTTCAGTATGCGATTGCTGCCCGCAATGCGGACAAAAGTTTCCTTTATATTTATGATCGCAATTTTTGCAGGTGATTGTTTGCATACGTGAAATTCGAAATTAAAGATTAAAAAACAATGTCCTTTAGTCGGGTAAAGATTTTTGTAAAAGCGATGTAAACGATTGGTAATAAACAAAGTCAGATCTCTTTCCAGGAGCTATAAATAACTTAAGACTTATCCAGGCAATATGGAATTAAAAAAGCAAAAGACTTTCCGTTAAGAAAAGTCTTTTGCTTTTTATCTGTGGCTAAATAACCAGTTATTTTAATTTTTCCTCAGCTCTTTCAATATTTCCTCTACAGCCCTGTCGATCTGTGGGTCGCGGCCATTGAGTTTATCGTCAAAACTATTAACAACGAGAATATCTGGTTGAACGCCTGTTGCTTCAAGATCTTTTCCTTCCAGGCTATAACAACCCCAACCCGGCATACGCACAGAAGAACCATCTACCAGGCTCACCCCGCTGGTAAATATGATCCAGCGATAAGTGCCGTTTCCAATGATCTTGCCAAGCTTTAATGCTTTGAAACCCTGGGCCGTCATTTCGGCATCACTGAGGGATTGTTCATTGGTCAATAATATAATGGGCTTATCCGCAGGATTGAAATTGGGTTGCGGACTCATTTTTCCGCCCCGGTATTTCCATTGGAGATAGGTTTTTTGTGAGAGGAACTTAAGCACTTCATCATGCACATTACCTCCTGTATTATACCGCAGATCAAAGATCAGTGCTTCTTTATTATTCAGTTCCTGCGTCATATCAATGATGAACTTCTCCAGTTCAAACTGGCCCATATTGCGCATATATCCGTAGGCTATGCGGCCATTGCTCTTCTCATCCACTCTTTTCTGGTTATTATCCACCCATTCATCATAAAGTATATTGAACAGGCCCTGTTGCGGATGTACTTTAACATTGATCTTCTCTCCGTTCCGGTCAAATGTGAGGTTCAATTCCCTGTCAAGTGATGGTTGTGTGAAGTAATAATCGCGGTCCCTGGTCTGGTCTATCGTCCAGTCATTTACTTTCACAAGCACATCACCGGGTTTCACATTTATCCCTTTCTTATCGGCAGGGGAACGTTTGCTGATATATTTTACTTTGAACGGAGATGACTCTTCAAACTGTATTCCCGTTTCCATGGTCGTATTGGTCAGGGAAACTGCCTCATCCGAACCAAACGTACCAAAACCCTGGTGTGATGAATTCAATTCGCCTAACATATCATTGAGCAGGATGCGTAGATCCGACCTGTTGTTAAGATAGGGAACGAACTGTCCATAGTATTCTTTTGTTTTTTTCCAGTTGATTCCGTGGAAGTTTTCATCATAATAGTTTTCTTCCATTTGCGCCCATGCTTCTTCAAACATCTGGCTGAATTCACCTGACAGATTACGCCTGAATGTATAAGCTATGGCCACGGGATCCACCCTGCTACCGTCGAGATTCAGCTTATTGATCGTTCCGTTCATCAATACATAAAATTTATCGCTGACCTCTACTACATCAAATCCAAAAATTCCATCGGTACCTGTTATCTTTTCTGTTTTGTTTTGCTCAAATGGTTCTATCACTGTTTTCCAGATCGCCGTTCTTCCCTCTCCATGATTGCTGAAATAAATTACGCTTGTTTTTTCTCCCTTCTGGTAAACCGAAACAAGTCCCTGCGCTCCTGCAGACGGACCTATCTGTTCCAGCCTTTCCATCAGAAGGTCTGTATCAATATCTATCGTTTTCTTATCGGCTACCAATGGTGTTACAGGTGCTTTTTTACTTGTATCCTTTTTTTCTTCTTTAAAAAGCTCATCGAATTTATCAATCCGGTAAGGTTCATCCAGTTTTTCCAATGCTACGCGGTATACTTTTGCATTGGGCATACCAAAGGGATAAGAAGCTTTCAATCGTTGTGATGTAAAATAAATATACTTACCATCCGGCGACCAGATAGGGTTGGCTTCTGTGATGCCTGTATTAGTAAGGTTAGTTACTTTATTCTGTTTGAAATTGTACACAAAAATATCCTGCTCAAAATTGCGGATGGCTGTAAACACCACATACTCATCATTTGGAGAAAACCCGGGTTCACTATTTTGAAATCCCCAGATCTCGTCTTTTGCAATGGTCTTACTTTCCATGGTCTTCAGATCCATTACACGCACCTCATCCCGTCCGCTCAGGTACACGGCTTTACTGCGGGTTTTGTTGAATACGATCGACCGGTTATTTTTTTTATCAGTTGTCAACTGTTTTATGCTTCCTTTTCCATCAGCCGCAATCGTATACCAGTTAGTATATCCATCTGTAGTCTGGTTGAATAAAAGGGTTTTGTTATCGCTCATCCATTTTACCTCTCTTACCCTTTCTCCGGAGCCGCGATTGATCTCCTGTATAAATTTACCCTCCACATCGCCCACGAACAGCTCGCCTCTTGATACCATTGCCAGCTTTTTACCATCACCGGAAACATCGAAAGATGAGATATTTCCACGCATATCAAAATCCTTTTCCTTGGGAAGGGTATTATTTCGAATGATCGCCATTTCCAGCTTACTGGCTTTATCCGTTTTTACATCATATAACCATAGCTGGTAATCTTTCTCAAAAACTATTTTACCTCCGTTTGCATTCACAAAAGGTGTTTTAATAGAAGAAGGAAATTTGGTTAGCGCTTTCTTTTTCCCGTTTGCTATTGTATATAGGTTGTACTCGCCATTTGCTTCATCTGAAATAAAGTAAATATTTCCACTACGGTCAATGCTGGCATTAAAGTCCTTTCCTTCCCAATCAGTATATTTTTTATGTGTTTTTGTTTTGGGATTGTATGATTGAATATCCGGATTAAACGGTCCTTTGTATCTTTTCCGTTGTACCTGCGAGATGCTTTCCCAGGTATCGTTAAAAAAGATCTCACCGCTCGATGGATGTTCAACCAGGTTATGATCATACTGGAAGAAGTAGTTACCCAATACCCGCTGGGCAGTGCCGCCGGAGGTAGGCACTTTAAAACCTGATACCATTCCCATCCGGGAGCTGTTGAAATAAATATACTTAGAATCCCAGCTCCAACTGCTCACATCATCAGAACTGCTATTCCAGGTCAGCTGTTTTACTTCACCGCCATTAACAGGCATAATAAAAACATCAGGATTACCATACTGGCGACCGGTAAAAGCGATCCATTTGCCATCGGGAGAAACTTTTGCATTGGTCTCATAGCCCTGCATGGCGGTAAGCCGCGATGCCTGTCCATCCTTTACACCCGCTTTCCAGAGATCACCCTCGAAGCTGAAAATGACTGTCTCACCATCGGGGGTGAGCGTGGGGTTTGAAAGGAAATACGCGGGATTACTTTGAGAATTGGCCGTAATGCCAATGCTGACCAGGATAAGAATAAAGACTCTTCTCATTAATAGAAATTTTGGATGTGAAAATTACGAAGGCCTTTGAGTAATACATCGCCGTTCATATATTTTTCGTTGGCTTATATAAATGAATTATAAAGCCCTTTAAGTTATAAAAAAACATGCACAAAATATGGTCTTGTCCGGGTGTGTAACGTTTATTAAAAAATCATCTTTCAACAAAGCCACCAACTGGTTATCCGTCACTGCGGTACTATTTCCTTATTTGCCGCTAGTCCATAGGCTGGTAAATGTATTTACATAATTAGCCTTATGTATTACATACATGCCCGATTATTTTATATAACCACATTCACCATTTTTCCTTTCACAAAAATGATCTTCTTCGGAGCCTTGCCTTCCAGCCATTTTTTAACTATCTCATTCTCCAATACCAATGCCTCTACATCCGGGGAGGATGCATCCAGGGAAATATTCATGGTAGTACGCAATTTACCATTTATGGAAACGGGATACTCCTTGCTGCTTTCCATTACATATTTCGCTTCAAAGACCGGGTAAGGTGCATCCAGTATGCTACCGCTATTGCCCAGTTGCTGCCACAGCTCCTCTGCTATATGCGGTGCATAAGGTGTCAAAAGGATGAGCAGCTGCTCCAATATTTCCTTTTTATGACAGTCGATATCATTCAGCTCGTTTACTGCTATCATAAAACCGCTTACGCCTGTATTGAAACTAAAACGATCCGTATCGCTTTCTATCTTTTTAATCGTATTATGCAGGATTTTCAACTCCGCTGCTGTTGCTTTTTCATCCGTCCATACCCTGCCCTTCAATTCATCATAGAATAAACGCCAGAGTTTTTTCAGGAAACGGTGAACACCTTCAATACCTTTCGTATCCCAGGGTTTGCTCATTTCTACCGGGCCCAGGAACATCTCATACATACGGAAGGTATCTGCGCCGTATTTAAACACAAGATCATCCGGGTTTACCGTATTATAGAGCCGTTTGCTCATCTTTTCTGTCAGTATGCCACAGATATACTTTCCATCCTCCAGGATAAATTCCGCATCAGCATACTCTTCACGCCAGCTCCTGAATGCAGACACATTCAGCTCTACTCCGTCTACAAAATTGACATCAACATGGATCTCATCTGTATCATACACATCTTTTAATCCAGCAGATACATATGTATTGGCTCCCCTCACCCGGTAAACAAACCGGCTGCTTCCCTGTATCATTCCCTGGTTTACCAGTTTTTTAAAAGGCTCATCATGGCTGATATATCCGAGATCAAATAGCGCTTTTGTCCACATCCGGCTATATAATAAGTGACCTACCGCATGTTCGGTTCCTCCAATATACAGGTCCACCTGGCCCCAGTAATCTGAAATTTTTCTTTCACAAAAAGCCTGCTCATTGTGCGGGTCCATATAACGTAAAAAATACCAGCTACTACCTGCATAGCCGGGCATTGTATTAGTCTCTCTCACCCCATCCGGTACAACTGACCATTCCCTGATATTTGCAAGCGGGCCTTCACCTTCCGGACCCGGTTTATAATTTTCCACTTCCGGTAATTCCAATGGCAACTGGTTTTCATCCATTGGGTAAGCAATCCCTTCTTTCCAGATGATCGGAAAAGGCTCACCCCAATAACGCTGCCGGCTGAAAGCCGCATCCCGCATCCTGTAATTGACTTTGCGCACACCAATACCTTTTTCCTCAAGCGCAGCAATGACCACATCGCCCGCTTTTTTCATCACCATTCCGTTCAGAAAACCCGAGTTCTCCAGTATGGCATCTTTTGTGGCATTGGCTTCCTGTCCATCAAAAGCTTTACCAATGATGTTCGTAACGGGAATATCAAAGTGTTTGGCAAACCTGAAATCCCTGTCATCGCCACAGGGAACCGCCATGATTGCACCGGTACCATATCCTGCTAATACATATTCAGCAATCCAGATCGGTATTTTGCGTCCGTCAAAGGGATTCAATGCATAAGCGCCTGTAAAAACGCCGCTGATCTTTTTCTCCGCCATCCTTTCGCGTTCGCTTCGGCTTTTTACATAGCTTATATATTCATCTACCGCTTTTGCCTGTTCCGCAGTGATGATACTGCTTACTAACTCGTGCTCAGGCGCGATCACCATAAAGTCAACACCGAAGATGGTATCGGGGCGGGTGGTATATACTTTGAGTGCTGATCCTCCGGGGATCTCAAAATCAATCTCAGCCCCACTGCTCTTACCAATCCAGTTGGTCTGCATTTCTTTCATGGCCTCGCTGAAGTCGATCCTGTCAAGCCCTTCAAGCAAACGATCTGCATATTCAGTAATGCGCAGGTACCATTGACGCAGTTTCTTTTTTATTACCGGAAACCCGCCTCTTTCACTCACTCCATTTACAACCTCATCATTGGCCAGTACCGTACCAAGTGCTTCGCACCAGTTCACCTCACCATAGCCGCAATAAGCCAGGCGGTATTGCATGAGGATATCCTGCTGTTGTCTTTCATCAAATCCCGTCCATTCTTCCGCGCTAAATTCCCTGGCCGCATATTGCGTACTGGGCATCGGGTGTTTCGTATTTCCTTCTTTTTCAAAAGACGCTACCAGTTCATCAATCGACGCCGCTTTACCTGTATGCCTGTTATAAAAGCTCTTGAATAGTTGCAGAAAAATCCATTGTGTCCATTTATAGTAGTGAGGATCCGAGGTCTTTACTTCCCGGTCCCAGTCATAACAAAAACCGATATTATCAAGCTGTGTACGGAAGTTGATGATATTGGCATGTGTTGAAACGGCAGGGTGTATCCCATGATCAATCGCATACTGTTCAGCAGGCAGCCCAAAAGCATCATACCCCATTGGGTGCAATACATTGAATCCTTTTAATCTTTTATAGCGGGCGAAAATATCACTTGCAATATAGCCCAGCGGGTGACCAACGTGTAAACCTGCACCACTGGGATAAGGAAACATGTCCAATACATAGTACTTAGGCTTATCGCTTTCATTGGACACTTTATACGCCTGTGTATCTTTCCAATGCTGCTGCCATTTTTTTTCTATTTCCCTGAACTTGTATTCAAGATTTCCTGCAGCATTTATATCGGTTGTACTCATTCGAATCGTGGTGTTTAAATTTTATTATAATCATTCCCTCCTTCGCCAATAATTACAGGGTTAGAATGCATCTTTTTCAAGATGATCACTGGCATTCAGGGGCGGTCCCGGATTTCTTTAACAAATATCTTTTGACCAGGATGGCAATATCGCCCCGGCACAATCGTTTTATTGGGCAGCAAAAATACTGATTGTATGGCTAATTGGTTATTTTTGCGAGAACCCATTAATTCAAAAATTCAGTTCCATGGCTCAACCTGGCAAATCTTCGAGCAAAAGAAGTACTCCATCGTATTTTATGTCCATCCTGGGGGTAACACTGGTATTATTCCTGTTAGGCATCATTGGCTGGTTTGTGATTAATGCCAATAAGATGGGCGATTTTTTTAAAGAGAGCGTGGAGGTACGTGCTTACCTGCGAGGAGATCTCAATCCAAAAGACAGTGTTGCGCTCATGCAATATATTTCCAGCAAACCCTATGTCCGCAAGATCGATTACGTGACAAAGGAACAGGGTAAAAAAATCTATATGAGTGATGGTAATGAGGACTGGAACAAGGTGCTTACAGAGAATCCGCTTCCGAATGCCATTTATTTTAAGGTAAAAAAAGACTACCTGAATACAGATTCGCTAAGCGCGATCAAGGCTGATATTGAGCAGCAAACCTATATCAGTGATGTTAAGTATCCAGAGGCATTGGTCGGTAAAATGACCGAAAACCTGCGAAAGATCAGCATCGGGCTACTGGTGATAGCGATCATCCTTTCCATCGTGGTGATCATATTGATCGATAATACCATTCGCCTCGCCATGTTCAGCAATCGTTTTTTAATTAAAACAATGCAGATGGTGGGTGCCACCAGGGGTTTTATTGCCAAACCAATGAATATCCGGGCCATCATAAATGGGGCGATCGGCGGCATTATCGCGGCTTCTGCCGTGTACCTGCTCGTATTGCTTTTCGAAAGCCAGATCTCCGATTTACGGTCAATCCGGGACAATAGCATGCTGTTTATCCTCTTCGCCATACTCATTATTCTGGGCATCTGCATTACCCTGTTCAGCACGCATCGGAGTGTTATTAAGTATCTGAAGATGAAGCTGGACGACCTTTATTAACTAAGAGTAAAAAAGAGGTAAGGGGATATAAAGAGGATTATTTTAATCAGCTTAAAAGTTTTTCTTCTGGCAGTATCCATTTCGACCCTTTTGGCGAAGTATGCCTTATTTTAAAGTCGGGCTAAACCTCTTTTCCTCTTTTGCGCTCTTAGCCTATATTTTGCTATATTGCGACTCCAAATATTGTATTTTATGACTGAAAATAAGACCCCTTCCATTTTTTCGAAAGAAAATTATATCTGGATGCTGGTTGGGCTGGTATTGATGGCTATCGGCATGTTCCTGATGGCTGGAGGTAAAAGTGATAACCCGGCTGTGTTCAATAAAGACGAAGTGTATAGTTTTCAGCGGATCACCATTGCGCCGATCATTATTCTCGCCGGGCTGGTGGTTGAAATATTTGCCATATTCAGGAAACCCAAAGGATAACAATACCGGTGTGCCAATATTTTTTAAGGTGATGCCCGTGCGTCACCTTCTTTTTTAGATTTTAATTCCCGTAGCACTTTATATTACAATATTATCCCGCTGAAATATGAGCATATTTGAAGCCGTAATCATCGCCATCGTGGAAGGGTTGACCGAGTTCCTGCCTATTTCTTCCACAGCGCATATGAAGTTTGCAAATCCTTTGCTGGGAATAGAACCTTCCGCTTTTGGGGATATGTTTGAAGTTGTGATTCAACTGGCGGCCATCTTAGCCGTAGTTGTTATCTATTGGAAAAAGTTTTTCGATTTCAAAAGGATCAACTTTTACCTGAAGCTCATAATTGCTGTAATTCCTGCACTGGTATTTGGTTTTTTCTTAAAAAAACATATTGACGCTGCTCTCAACAACCTGGTGTTTATTGCCTGTGTAATGATCGGTGGAGGTATCATCCTGTTGTTTGTCGACAATCTTTTTAAAAATCCCAGGATAGATTCCGAGGAGAAAATAACCCCGCGTACGTCTTTTATCATTGGTTGTTTTCAGGTTTTATCCATTGTTTTTCCGGGTTTGAGCCGTAGCGCTGCAACCATTATCGGAGGTATGACGCAAAAGCTTACCCGGAGTGCAGCTGCAGAGTTTTCTTTTTTTCTTGCTGTACCCACCATGCTGGCTGCATCGGTAAAAAGTTTCTGGGATACGTATAAAGATCATCCTGATGTGATCGCGAAAGACAATATGATCACGCTATTGATCGGTAGCGGCGTGGCGTTTATCGTGTCGTTGATCGCTATTAAATTTTTTATTGGTTTTGTAAAAAAATACGGGTTCAGGGTATGGGGTGTATACCGGATCATTGCCGGGCTGATCATGCTGTTCCTGATCTGGAAAGGCCTGATACAGTGATAATATCCGCAAATCACTATTTTTACTTCTAAACATAGTTTCACATGCAGACGGCTTCTAAAAAAGTAGTGAACGGTTGGGCCATGTACGACTGGGCCAATTCAGCATACAATTTAGTGATCACCTCCACCATTTTTCCTGCTTATTTTGAGGCGATCGCTGTGGATAATAAAGCCGTTTCCCATACAACAGTCACCTTCATGGGGCGACAGTTTGAAAATACTTCGCTTTATAACTATGCATTGGCACTTGCTATGCTGATCGTAGCCATTATTTCGCCACTATTATCTTCTATTGCCGACTACAAAGGCAATAAGAAGAATTTCATGAATTTTTTCCTGACCATGGGTAGCATTGCCTGTGCCGCTTTGTTTTTCTTCAACACTTCTAACGACACAACAAGCGCGCCTGCTTCTCATCTTGGTTTGGGCCTGGCCTGTATGGTCATTGCCTGTGTGGGGTTTTGGGGGAGTCTTGTATTTTATAACTCTTTTTTACCCGAAATCGCTGCTCCAAAAGATCGCGACCGGATCAGCGCAAAAGGATTTGCTTATGGGTATGTTGGCAGCGTGCTGCTCCAGGTGATCTGTTTCATATTTGTTTTTTTCCCAAACATTCTTGGAGGATTTGAAGATGCGAATAGCGCTTCTACCATCCAGTTCAGGCTTTCATTCTTACTGGTAGGTATCTGGTGGTGGGGATTCGGACAATATTCACTAAGAAGATTACCCAAACCATTGCCCGCAGGTAGTGGCGATCTACAGCACCAGATCCTTTCTAAAGGATACAGGGAATTAAGAAAAGTATGGAGAGAGCTAAAAGGCCATCCATTACTAAAACGTTTTCTTTTATCATTTTTCTTTTATAATATGGGCGTACAAACGGTAATGCTTGTTGCTGCGCTATATGGAAAAAGTGAATTGAATATCCCCACAACAAACCTGATCATCGCAATTCTGATCATACAACTGATAGCCATACCTGGAGCTTTTGTAATTTCCAAACTCTCTTCCCGTATCGGGAATATAAGAACACTGATGGTGCTGGTAATCGTCTGGATAGGGCTTTGCATTATCGGTTACCAGCTTCCGAGGGACGGTATATACGAATTTTATGGGCTGGCCACCGGTGTGGGTTTTGTAATGGGCGGCATACAATCACTCAGCCGCTCTACTTATTCCAAACTAATGCCCGAAACAAAAGATACCACTTCTTTTTTCAGTTTCTATGATGTAACTGAAAAGATCGCCTGTGTAATAGGTATTTTCAGCTTTGGTTTTATCAATGAGCTTACCGGATCACAGCGAAGTTCTGTACTTGCGCTGATAGGCTTTTTTATTATTGGACTTATCGGTTTGTATATAACAAGACTCAAGCAAAAACAACTGACAGTGAACCTTGATGGCTGATCCGTTTGTAAAGATCTGTCCATCGCCATAATTCGGATGAAAGTGAAAATCCGGGCAGGCCAGCAAATCGCATACTATGAATTTATATACTATCAATACGGGTTATTTTAAACTGGACGGTGGTGCCATGTTTGGAGTAGTGCCTAAAAGCATCTGGCAAAAAATAAATCCGGCAGATGAAAATAATATGTGTAGCTGGGCATTGCGTTGCCTGTTGATCGAAGACGGGGAAAAGCTGATCTTAATAGATACGGGGATGGGCGACAAACAGGATGCAAAATTTTTCGGCTATTACTATTTGCATGGAGACGATACATTAGACAAATCATTAGCCGGCCACGGATTTCACCGGGATGATATTACAGATGTTTTTCTTACTCACCTGCATTTTGATCATTGCGGCGGAGCTATTATGCGGGATGGAGAAAAACTGGTGCCTGCTTTCAAAAATGCAATGTACTGGAGCAATGAACTGCATTGGAACTGGGCCATCAACCCTAATGAGAGAGAGAAAGCTTCTTTTTTAAAAGAGAATATTTTACCAATAAAAGAAAGTGGCAGGTTACAATTCGCGAATGGATTGCAGGCCGTAGCAAGCGATCTTGCCTCCGCTCCTTCGGAAGAGCTTGGTATTATTGACCCGGGAGTGATCCCTGGTTTTAACGCCAGGGTGGTCAATGGCCATACCCGTGCCATGATGTTGCCGCAATTACATTATAAAAACAGGACGATCGTATACATGGCCGATCTTCTCCCTTCTCATGGTCATATTCCGCTGCCCTATGTAATGGCGTACGATATGTTCCCGCTTACCACACTTGGGGAAAAGAGGTCTTTCTTAAAAGAAGCTGTTGAAAATAATTATATACTTTACTTTGAACATGATGCACAATATGAATGTTGCACCCTACAGCAAACAGAAAGAGGTATAAAACCCGGAGATTTTTTTAAACTGGAAGAGATTTAGATTTAACGCCTGTTCACCAATGATGTAAGGGGATAACGCAGGTTCTCATGGCTCATCATGTCGATCTTTACTTTTCCAACAACGATCGGGCTTTCGATCCGTACGGGAATATGATTGGGATCATCCGTTACCCAAACCGTCATGTCTTCGCCGCCTTCAAAGATCGTTCCCTTCAGCAAAAGCGGTTTGATCTTGATGGCCCTGAATTTTCCGTATTTTGTTTTGACCGTTTCTTTACCCAGGTAACGGATATACATATTGAACACTTCGTTGTCAAGAAACATTGAAAAAGCGATCTTATCATTGGGTTGCAACCTGGAATAATCCACGTTGCGGGCATAGAAAACAGCACTCACCACATCCTGCACACAGACGGGCACTTTGAATACTCCGTTAGTCGTAACAGCGGTATTTGCCGTCTTATTAAATGTTACATTCTGGTAGATCTTATGACCGCCCTCGTTTACATTACGGATAAATTTCAACGGCTGCATTGTGGTTGTATCAATATATGTCTCATACTTGTCCCTCACCTTATAGATCCAGTCGTAGGAAGAATTGGTACTTCCATCGCCGGTAATATGATACACTGGTTTATTATTGAGGGTTTCGAGTGTGTTGGTAAATGTGGCAGTACCGGCATTTACATAGATACCCGCTACAGCATAAAATACTGTAAAAGAAACTTTTTCTCCTGCCTGAAAAGCAGTGTTCTTTATACTACAATTATCCTGGTAGGGCGTCTTTGCCTTTGTTGAAAAAGCCATCAAAGCAAGCACCGGGATAACGATCAGCTTAAATCCATTCATCAGGTTTACATTTATTTTTCAGGCCCGTAAGATCATTCCCCGGGCGACACATCCTTATTTTTAAATATCCTTTTTATACTCAAAATTAATAAACTGCCCGCCAATGCGGGAATGATCAGGTTAATGACCCAGATACTGAACGAAGTGAGGCCGATACCCAGGTTATTGCCACTAAAAAGACCCAATAACTTCAGGCTCACTTCACCTCTTAGCCCCAGATCAGTAAATAACGCTATGGTCGGAATGACCGCCATCACCAAAAATGAGATACTCACCGTCCATAATCCCTGCCACCATGTAATATCTACGTTAAATAAACGAAACAGGAGGTAGTATTGTGCGATAAATACCAAAAATCTTATTGCTGATAAAGACAGAAGTCTCAACAACAGCGTTGCATTGAATTCTTCCAATGTCTGGATCAGCCACGAGAATTTACTGTTTCCGGGTAACTTATCAATCCATTTTACTATCCAGGAAAGGCGGAAATAAAATAGTGTTAAAATAAGCAGTACCGCGAAGGTACCAAACATCAGTACCCTTATCCAAAGAGCTGAGATCATGCCGCTGGCTTCAATATTCGCCTGCAGGATGAAAAGGCCCACCAGTCCCATTCCAAGCGTAATGATCAGCTGGCTGATGCTGCCTGTAATGGTCAGAGAAATCGCCTTGAGCCGCTTGCCTTCTTCCATATACAATATCCTGCCAAGATATTCGCCTACCCGGTTGGGAGTAGTTACGGAAAAAGAAACTCCCGACAAAACAGCTTTGAACGCCGTCAGGAAACTGACCTTTTGTATTTTTCTGACCACCATTCTCCATTTTACGGACTCTATCCCCCAATTGACAATCATCAGGGCAAATACCCCTACGAGGTTCCATACCATTGAACTGCTGAATGAATTACGGATATGTTTCCAGGAGGTTTCCAAACCGGGCTGCTTCCGCACCTGGCTATAAATCGAATAACACATCCATATGAACAATAGTGGTCCGAGGAAATAATTGACGAAGAATTTGAGTTTTTTCTTATTTAAGGACGTTATTCTCATATTTTGGATCAAAAGGTCTTTACTTCATTCACTCCCCTGATAAATAAGTATTTTCGTAACGATTTTTTGAACAAGTGGTTATTAACCTGTAAAAATACATTGCCTCCTGCAAAAGCCTGCTAAAATAATACTGGGTATCGATCCCGGAACGATCGTGATGGGATATAGCATCATCGAAATCCAAGGGACCCGCATGGAGATGAAAGAAATGGAGGTGCTGAAACTTTCTCCCAAAAAAGATAATTACGAACGGCTGCAACTTATTTACCATAAGGTAGACGAGTTGATCAAAACCTTTCGGCCAAATGAATTTGCCATTGAAGCCCCGTTTTTCGGAAAAAACGTTCAAAGTATGCTAAAACTGGGACGGGCGCAGGGTGTGGCTATTGCTGCGGCCATCAATGCGGGTTTACCGGTAACAGAATATTCACCACGAAAGGTAAAACAATCGGTCACCGGCAATGGTAATGCAGATAAGATACAGGTATGGAAAATGCTGCAGCAATTGCTTTTCCTGAAGGAAGAACCCGCCTATTATGATGCTACAGATGCGCTGGCGATTGCCGTTTGTCATCACCTGCAAATAAGCTCCCCAATCGCAAAAGCAGGAAAAGGGTTTAGCGGCTGGGAAGATTTTCTGAAAAAAAATCCGAAAAGACTGGCAAAGAAATAAAATTCTGTTTGCCGCCCTCTTATAGATGCGATACTATCTTTTCCTGTACCTTTTTCATTTCAGCATCAGATAATTTTAATTTGGGATTTGAAAAATTCAGGTCTTCAGCCGAATTAATGGGAATAAGATGCATATGCGCATGTGGTACTTCGAGCCCTACCACGCTAATGCCACAACGATTACAATCGAATGCTTTTTCTATCGCCTTCGCAATTGGTTTTGCAAACACTAATAACCCGCTTAGGTATTCGTCGGAAAGATCAAAAAATTTATCTGTCTCATTTTTGGGCACTACTAATACATGTCCTTCTTTCAACGGGAAAATGTCAAGAAAAGCAAAAAACTTCTCATTCTCTGCGATTTTATAGCCGGGTATCTGTCCCGTAATGATCTTTGAAAAAATAGTCATACCGCCAACGATTTTATGAATAAATGAAATAAGATAATAGCTGATGAGTCGCCATACACAATAAATTTCGGAATAAATTAGTGGTTAACGATCCCTGTATCAAAAAAAAGAAGCCCGATATAAACGGGCATATCTTTTAATAGCCCCTTTACTGTCTGGCAAAAAAAAATCCCGGCCGGGGCCAGGATCCTTTTACGCTCTTCAATTCAATGTTATGCTGTGATATTTTCTATCTTGAATTTAAGTGTGCCGGCCGGGGCCATTACTTCTGCTGTTTCACCAACATGTTTGCCCAATATACCTTTCCCTATAGGAGAAGCAATTGATATTTTCCCCGATTTCAGATCAGCCTCCGCTTCACTTACCAGTTGATAGGTTACCTGTTTTTTGGTACCCAGGTTGGTCATTGTTACTTTAGTAAGGATAGAAACCTTGCTGGTATCGATTAACGCCTCATCGAGTACACGTACGTTAGACATAGATCCTTCCATTGCCGCAATCTTTGCTTCCAGCAAACCCTGCGCTTCCTTTGCCGCATCATATTCTGCATTCTCTTTCAGGTCGCCTTTTTCCCGGGCCTCTGCAATGGCGCGGCTGGCAGCAGGCCTGTCCACACCTTTCAGCTTTTGCAACTCAGCCTTCATTAACTCGAGTGTTTCTTTTGTTACATATTGAATGTCACTCATAACGTTTGCTTTTTACATAATAAAAAAATAACAACGCCCCAGTCGTATTGCTGAAGCGTTGCATTATCAGAATTACAAAGATAAAAAGTTTTTTCAAAACAAAAGCCAATCAAAAGCCAAGTTTTTCCAGCACCACTTTGACCATTTTTACTGCTGCCTCATAAGAATAACCACCTATATGCGGCGTAATGAGCATGTTGGGGAGGGACATCAGCTCATTCAGCATTTGTTTTTCCGTTTCATTATAAGTGTCCAGTTTTTCATTTTCCAGCACATCCAGTGCTGCACCGGCCAGTTTGTTATTCTTTAATGCTGCCAACAGATCAAGCGTGCGTATGACCTTGCCGCGCGATAAGTTTAACAAATATGGCTTTTGCTGCAGAGAGTTGAAAAAGGATTCATTACCCATATAGCGTGTTTCATCCGTGAGCGGAATATGAAAACTGATAACATCTGCATACCTGCAGATCTGTTCCAGGCTTGCCTCTTTTACATAGCCCTTGCCAAAACCAAATTTATATTTATCATATGCCAGTATGGTCACCCCAAAAGGTTCAAGTAAACGGGCAAATGAACTACCCGTGTTTCCATAGCCGATTATGCCAACTGTTCTGCCGCTCAATTCAATACCCCGGTTCTCCTCCCTTTTCCATATCCCATTCCTTACTTCATTATGACCCCGCACTATATTATTCATCAATGCCAGCAACATCCCCAGCGCCTGTTCTGCAACGGCATTCCTGTTACCTTCAGGGCTGCTTACACATTTTATACCTTTACTTTCAGCGTATACCGTATCAATCAGTTCCATGCCGCTTCCCAAACGTGCTATCCATTTCAGGGTTGTCGCCTGGTCCAGTAGTTTCTTATCAACTTGTATCCTGGTTGTTACCACCATTCCTTCTATTTCAGGTATGATAGCAAAGAGTTGCTCATAAGAGATCTGCGGTTCATATAACACTTCAAAACCTTTCGATTCCAATTGTCCGGCAAGATATTCATGTGCCTTCCCGGTAATAATTACTTTTTTTTTCATGTCTTTAGAGATGAGTTTACCGCATTTTAAATGTAAGTGCGGCAAAATCTGCTACCGATAATTGTTCCGCTCTTTTGTTAAATAATTCGTCTTCCAGTACCGTTGCTTCAAATATTCCTTTGACTGCATTGCGGAGCGTTTTTCTTCGCTGGTTAAATGCTGTCTTTACCAGGAGGAAAAAATGTTTTTCGCTTTTCATTTCTAGTAGATCTTTTCTTGGCAATAAACGAATGACCCCACTCTTTACCTTTGGCGGAGGCACAAAAGAATGCTCCTGTACATCAAATAAATATTCCACCTCAAAAAATGCCTGCACCAGGATGCTCAACACCCCATATACCTTATTGCCTTC
>CAZGSG010000015.1:0-37543 GCA_964528095.1 uncultured Terrimonas sp. | reverse complement strand
ACTATCGAAGACTCGGAGACCAGTGTTGGCCATGACAAAAAAAGCGTCACCAGTTTCGCCGCACTCACACCAAGTATGACACCGATAATACCACCGGTGATACTGATAAGAATAGCTTCCACCAGGAACTGTAGTAAAATATCTATTCCTCTTGCTCCGATCGACATCCGTAGACCGATCTCTTTTGTTCGCTCTGTTACCGACACATACATGATATTCATGATCCCAATACCTCCCACTACTAGTGAAATACCTGCAATGGCCGCGAGTAATACGGTCAGTAACTCACTGGTTGAACTGATTGTGCTGATCAGTTCCTCCTGTGTACGAATAGTGAAATCGTCTTCATCAGTAGCTTGCAGCTTATGTGCTCTTCTCAATGCAGCGCCAATCTCCTTGGTTGCCAGGGCCGAACTGTTTTCATCTATTGCAGATGCATAGATGGTCTGCACATAGTCTATTGCGAGTATTCTTTTTTGTACAGAGGTGAAGGGAGCAAGAATAATATCGTCCTGATCCTGTCCAAAAGTATTCTCTCCTTTTTCCGCGAGTACGCCGATCACTTTCAATGGAATATTATTGAAACGAATAGTAGCGCCGATCGGGCTTTCTCCTGTGCCAAACAGGTTATCAACTACAGTTTGCCCAAGCAGGCAGACCTTATCAGCAGTCTTTACATCATCGTCGGTAAACAGTATTCCATCTTTTAGTTGCCACTCCCGAATGGAAAGATAAGCGGGATATACCCCTTGAATGGAAGTCGGCCAGTTTTTTGAGCCATTGATTGCCTGGCCGTTAGATGATACAGCGGGTGAGATTGCGTTGATATATTGTGCCGCTTTTTTTATCGCATCAATATCTGTCACCTTTAATGTTTGCAGACCTGATGATCCTACCCGGGCGCCACCACCAACAGTCTGGTTACTGTATGGCCGTATAGTAACCATATTAGATCCCATACCAGACAGCTGGTTCCGGATACTTTGTTTAGATCCTTCACCGATCGATACCATCGTGATCACAGAAGCCACACCAATGATGATGCCGAGCATGGTAAGAAAAGCTCGTAGTTTATTGCGAAGCAATGCACGCCAGGCCAGTCTTAGAAGATTTATTACACTCATCAGAACTGTTTTTAATAATCATCGTTTACCGGCAAAGCCGCTAATGCTTCCTTTGCCGATTTAATATTCTCGTTTTTTGTATCCTTCACAACTTTACCATCTTTTAATGTGACCGTACGACTGCTGAACACTGCGATATCCGGCTCATGCGTTACGAATACAATAGTCCTGCCTTCGCGGTTCAGGTCTTGCAACAATGCCATGATCTCATAGGAGGTTCTTGTGTCGAGGTTACCGGTGGCTTCGTCAGCCAAAATCATGACAGGTTCGTTTACAAGTGCTCTTGCGATAGCTACCCGTTGCTGCTGGCCTCCCGACAATTGATTGGGAAGATGATGCAGCCGGTCCCCCAACTTTACGGCCTCCAATGCATGCACCGCTTTATTATGCCTGTCTTTTGCAGATACAGTTGAATTATATAAAAGCGGTAGCTCAGCATTTTCCAATGCCGTAGTACGTGCTAACAGGTTGTATGACTGAAATACAAACCCGATTTTATGGTTACGCAGCCGGGCCAGTTCATTCCGCGACAGCTTTTTGATATTTACTCCGTCCAAAAAGTACTCCCCATCAGTGGGCTGATCAAGGCAACCCAGCACATTCAGCAAAGTGGTCTTACCAGAACCGCTGCTTCCCATGATGGTAACAAACTCACCGGCTTCTACAGAGAAACTGATACCTTTTAGCGCACGCACGGTTTCACTGCCCATTTTGAATTCTCTTTTCAGATTTTGTATATCTAAGATTTTATTTGCCATTTTCTTATTTTTATCGCTACTGTATCATGTATAATCCTTACTGTGGCGGACGATTATTTCCCCTGTTATTTCCTCCAGGTCTTGCTGGCAGGAACGGGCTTTTTTCCGTTGTTTTTTCTTTCTTCGATTTTTCTATTTGTTTGTATCCCGTTACCACTTCATCATTGGTGGATAACCCAGATAATATCTGCACCTGCGTTTCATCATCCAACCCGATCATTACCGGCTGCATTACAAGACTGCTATCCCGTTTTATCCATACGAGCCCCGGCTTACCAGTATCGTCTGATATAACACTATCGCCAGGGGAACGTTCAGTCTTGCCCATACGCTGCTGAACACCCGGTTTCCTTTCTATAGTATATTTTTTTGAAATGATAGAATCTGGCTTGAATTGTATGGCCTTCGCTGATACAAGCAGGATATCTTTTAATTCTTTTGTGTAAATAGTGATGCTTGCCGTCATCCCTGGTTTTAATTTCAATTGCGCATTCGGTGCATCAATAATGGTGGTATAACTAACTACGTTCGATGAAACGGCCGGACGGAGACGGATTTCTTTTACTATACCAGCAAAGGTATCAGCAGGAAATGCGTCTACCGTAAAGACGACCCGTTGCCCCTGTTGCACATTGCCAATATCGGCTTCGTCTACAGCTGCCTGTACCTGCATCTTTGCCAGGTCTTTCGCAATACTGAATAATGTCGGCGTACTAAGACTTGCTGCTACTGTCTGGCCTTCGCTTACACTTCTTGACAGGATGGTTCCATCAATTGGAGAATAGATTTCTGAATAAGAAAGATTCTTTTGCGCAGAAGTAAGTTGTGCAGCAATACTGCTTACATTTTCAGTGGCACTTTTATATTGGTATAGGGCTGTTTCCAACTCGGCTTTGCTTATAGCACCAACGGTATACAACTGGTTTTGCCGGTCGTAATTACTTTTCTGGTATGTATTATTTGCTTTTGCAGATTGAAGGTTAGCGCTGATCTGTGCCACCTGTGCCTGCAGCAACGATTTATCGATCACTGCCAGTAATTGACCTTTTTTTACTGTTGAGTTAAAATCCACATAAACTTTCTGGATAGTACCCGATATCTGGGTACCTACAGCCACGGTATCCACCGGTTGAATAGTGCCTGTGGCTGTTACTGCATTGTTGATCGTACCATATTCCGGGTGTTCAGTCTCCAGCACGAGCTCTGTTTTTGATCCCTGTAATCTCCAGAATAGAAAAGCACCGGCTACTGCCGCTATTACTACTACCCAGATTATCCATTTATACTTTTTCATCTGCTATTTTTTTATAAGAATAATTTTAAAATGTAACCGGTACTCCTGTATAAAAATCATAGATCTTATTATAAAGTACTGCTGTGTATTTAGCCTGCACAGATGCCTGCAAAGCCTGCACATAGCTGTTTTTTTGCTGGAGTACATCTACCATATTCACTGCTCCGAGTTTTAATTGCTCATTGGTGATCTGGTAACTTTCCTCTGTTGCCTGCAGTTGTGTTTGCGCAGCGGCATATTGCGCTTGCGCATTTTGTAGATTGATATAGGCCTGTTCTACCTGCTGGTTAAGTATAGTCTTTGTATTAAGCAGGTCCAGTTTCGATTGCTGAATCACAATCTTCGATTTTGCAATATTCGTTTTATTCAGTTTCCGGCTGAAAATGGGAATGCTCATAGTCACCCCTACAGACTGGTAAAAATTATTATTCAACTGTGAAAAATACTTTGCAGCCTGGTTGTCTGAAAAGCCGGAAGACAGGCCCGCGCCCAGGCTTACTGTAGGCAATCGCCCTGCTTTGGTTTTTTCCAGTTCAGTCTCAGATAGTTCAATAGCTATTTTTTTGTTCTTTACTTCAGGGCGGCTTTCAAGTGCAGCTACCTGTGACGTATTCAGATCGGCGACAGCCTGTTGCGGTTGTACAGTATCTGGTACAGCTACTTCAAAGTTAAAATTGGTAGGAAGTTGTAAAAGTTGTTTTAATGTTACTACGTTTAGGAGATAAGCATTCTTCGCATTCACGAGATTGTAATTGTCTGTAGCCAGTTGCGCTTCGAACTGTACAAAATCCTTTTTTGAAATACTTCCACCATTGTACCTGTCCTGGCCCTGTTTCAACTGCGCTTGCGAAGTAGCTAATACTTCCTGCAGGGTGGTGATATTCTCTTTTGAAAGCAGAATATTTAGAAATGCCTGTGTGATACTCAGTGTAACATTATTTGCGGTTTCTTCGATGGTAAGATTGGCTGACTTTACTGATAACTCTTTTGCCTTAATATCATTCTGCAAATAGCCGCCATTAAAAAGCACAATGGATGAGTTGAGTCCATACCCACTGGAGAAATTAGCCTGTGTCTGAAAGCCTCCGACAACGGGGTCGGTATTATTACTGTTTACCAGGCTCTGGGACACTGAACCAGTCAGGTTGGGTAGCCTGTTTGCTCTGGATTGTATCAGGTCCTGCTCAGTAGAAGCGGCAGTCAGCCTTAATGAGTTAAGCTGAATATTATTCTTTTTGGCATATGCAATACAATCCTCGAGTGACCATTGACCGGGCAGGTTTTGCAAGGTGCTATCCTGCGCACGGATCATGCCGGCAGACAGGGCTATGCTAAAAAGGAAAAGGAATAACTTTTTCATACCGGGAGTTTTTGTTCATTGCTCTTTGCACAAAGAGTACGTCAAAAATATTACCGGTCTGGAGGGAGTGGGGATCAATAGCGGCCAACGGGCAATACTTAGCGACGAAACCAGGCTGAGGCCCCTGGAAGAATAAAAATCTCCTCTTTCCAATACAACTATTGGAACGTCTTTTGCCGTCATAGAGGGTGAAAATTCAACAAAAAAAAATGAATAAATCCCGGCAATCGTTCTCCCCTTCCCTTGTTTTCTGCATAGCGATGGATGCTATCGGCTATTTTACTTATGCCATTCCGGTATTAGGGGAATTAGGAGATATAATCTGGGCACCTGTATCGGCCATGATCTTTACCATAAGTTTTGGTGGTTGGAAAGGTATACTGGGTGGTATTTTCAATTTTACTGAAGAGATCCTGCCCGGCACAGATTTTATTCCCTCATTTACCATCGCGTGGCTTATTAAGAATATAAAACTGGCGGGTAAAAGAAATACGGAAATAAAAAAGAGGAATATTCTTGAAACAGGCAAGGGGTAAAAAAGAAGATGGCGCTGCTCTTCTTTACTTTTTTCCATTCAACAAATTCCTGAATTTTCTTTTGAGCGGCCGCTTGAATTTTTTCCAGGATATATACGCCTTGTATCGATCCGGATACATGCTGTCAATTCCGTCTGTTTTATATTGGAATGAATGAATCAGTACTTCATTTTTAGTTGGACTACTGTCATAGATCAATAGCTGCACATTTTGAATTGTATCTTTTGCCAGGGGTAAAAGAGGAATAGTATAGGCAGACCCATAACCCACTTTCTTATATATGCCGGACCCTATTAAACTGGCTGGTACCATACTGTCTGCTCCATTGATATTCTTTGTTTTTACATAATATGAAGCATCCCATATTTTTTCAAACAATGCCGTATCCGCTCTTGGAGACAACCCGTTTCTTTCAAACGTATTGATTATTTCTTTCTCTGTTTTCTTCGTGCGAACACGTTTCTCTACAGAAACCTGGTTGTCGTCAGTTAGTTTTCGCATGGGAAGGGAGGTAGCCGTAAATGCAGTGAATGAAACGATGGCTGAGATCCAGGTTGCAATAGTGCGAGTAAAAGAAGGGATGTGTTGAAAGAAAGGTAAAGAAGCCCTTCGGGCAAACTCATAAGTACGGTTTAATGGTTTTAACCAAAACGTAAAAGGAAGTATGGACAGCGCTGTGTAATCAGTGTAATCGATAACCCGGTGAGCAGGTATTTGTAATTTATTATTGATAAAAAAAAGCGCTTGATCAGCGAAAGGAGATTTCCACCATATAAAAAATAAAGCTACAAATAGCGATACTGTTTTTTTCCTTTTCCAAAAGAACACCTGCAAGAAAACGGTGAACACAAATAATCCGGCAAAATCTGAGAGCTTACCAGTAAACCAGTTATGATATGCGTACTTGAGATACAGATCATTTACTATCAGCCCAAAAAGACAGGCCAGGAAAACCGGATGAGTAAGCAGTGCTGGTTGACGGTGTTTCATTAAGGAAATGTACAGACAATCCTGTAAATAAAAAGTGAAAATGCGGATGCAGGAATGCTTATAAAAATGTCCTGGTATATTATTAGTTTAGTTTACCGGCTAATACAACCACCTTTTTAAACTCTTCCTTCTTTCCCTGCAGATTAAATAACTGGGTAAAGATGATATATGTGCCAATAGGTAATTTCTGGCCTTTGTCGTTCAACCCATCCCAGTTCCAGTATCCTGTTGTACTGAGTAATTCATTTTTTACAAGATTTCTAACTATACGTCCAGCTGCATCAAAGATGAGGATATTGGCCATATAACCAGGTTCATCAATGCCATATTGAATCATTGCCCTGTCCTGGTACCCGTCATTGTCGGGAGAAAAAATGCGGGGTACTATTTCGATCCTGGTAGCTATACCCTGCCGATCGATATACTGAGAGTTTTTATAACCGGGTGTGCCGAACCCGGCAGTAGAGGCGGCAGAATGCCAGTTTCCCGGATCTTGTGATTTTTTTGACGGATCAATTTTTTCCAGCGCAATCCCTTCGGGATTATCTATCAGTTTAAAATGCCATTTGGCGGAGTAAGCGACCTCATCCAGTATTTCACCCTGGATATTTAGCAATAGCACAGTTCCTTTATCATCCGGGAAAGAAGGAAGAGATGGACTGGTAAGCACAGCTCTCCCATCTTTTACCAGGTAATGTAATCCTAAATTAGCGTCATCTATTGTCAGTACGATATAATCTCCGGGAAAGAAATAGTAAGGACTGCTGTGAAAGCTGGTAATAGAACTTACTGCATTACTGTTGTTGCGATTGGCAAGATATAGTGCGGACAGATCCAGTATCTTATTGCTTTTGTTGAAAACCTCTATATAATCATAAGCGGTTGGCCTGGGATTGAAAAGGATTTCATTGATGATCACATCTCCGTCAACTGCCGCAACAGCCCGACCTGCCCTTATCTTAGCGGTACCGATTAATGTATTGCCTTTACAATCGGCCACATTACTTGCAGTGATCGTATGCAGCCTATTCTCCTGAAGCGGCAGATCTGTTGTTAATCGCACCTCGTTAAAAATGGGAGCAAGCGTCATTGCACCAGTGAAGTTGAGCCCTCCATCTATTGCATAGGCAGAAAGCGTAGCACCGCTTAAGCTGTCCAATGGTTCATTAAAAACCAGGATGATAGTGACGCTATCTTTTGCAAAAGATCTTAACAGGCGGGGAGGGTCTGAGTCGTTGTTGACCCCATTTATAGAATTGATCCTGCCCGGAGTGCCGCCAACAATAGCGATACTGGCTTTCCAGTTGGAACTTCCCGCGCAGGGATTTTTTGTGTCGATCATCTCCAGGCTCCAGCCACCTTCTTTTTTTAATTCATTCTGATACCATCCAGAGGAGTAATAAAGTGAATGAATAACCCTGCCATCTGGCGATTTTAATGACAACAGTTCTCCGTCATTTGCCAAAGAAGGAAAACTGGTGACAGCGATTGTTGTTCCAAAACCTGATAACGCGTTCAGCGCAGCGGCAGCACAGACAATTACAAAACTATCGGGCGCTAACGAATGAGCTGGCATGGGGCCTGACTGGCCAGTAGCGTCAGTGATACGCCAGCCTCTTAGATCCAATGTGGTTGATGAGGTGTTCTTTAGTTCGATCCATTCATATTCGGGAAGGGCCCGTGGCGGAGAAGGATCGGCCATTATTTCGCAAATAACAATATCATACCGGTTTTGTGCCTGTGATCGGCTATTCAATACAAACGTTAGCAATAAAAAAAGAATGTAATACATGGTTCAGTTTTTAATAGGTTTATAAGGCTCCATCGTTCATGATTCGTAATCGGATCGTGTTTCAGGCAGAAGACTATGAATTGCGAACCAGGAGGCTGACCATGTAAATTACCGGGAGTGATTGAACCCAAAAGGAGAAAATAACCAAATTATTTGGTGTAAATAACGCCACCACCTATTTTTGTGCTCGACATGATAATAATGAAACATACAAAGTGCATTAAGAAGCTCTCCTGACGGGAGGTTTTGCACCATTATGTATGTAATAACATAAAATTGTAGCAGGCCTTCCAAACGGAAGGCCTGCTTTTTTTAGCATTGTTATCTATCGTTCTTAAACTAAATTTTTAATCAATCAAACCTTCTCGTACGAGAAGTTGGGGGGAACAAAACATGAAAGTTGCAGTAGTTGGTGCTACCGGATTAGTTGGTACCAAAATGTTACAAGTATTAGCGGAAAGAAATTTTCCGGTTACGGAATTATTACCTGTCGCTTCTGAAAGATCAATTGGTAAGGAAATTGAATTCAAGGGGAAAAAGTACAAGGTAGTAAGCATGACGGATGCTATTGCAGCAAAGCCAGCTGTGGCATTGTTTTCCGCAGGTGGTAGCACATCGCTTGAGTGGGCGCCTAAATTTGCCGAAGCAGGTATTACTGTTATTGACAATTCTTCTGCCTGGAGAATGGATCCTGATAAACCATTAGTGGTACCTGAGATCAATGCGGATATACTGACTGTAAACGACAAGATCATTGCCAATCCCAATTGTTCTACCATTCAAATGGTTGTAGCATTGAACCCCCTACATTTAAAATACGGGATCAAAAGAATTGTAGTAAGCACTTACCAGAGTGTTACGGGCACCGGCGTAAAAGCGGTAACCCAACTGATGAACGAGCGTAAGGGAATAAACGGAGAAATGGCATATAAATACCCGATCGATCTGAATGTCATTCCCCAGATAGATGTATTCCAGGAGAATGGATACACGAAAGAAGAAATGAAGATGGTAAAGGAAACCACCAAGATAATGCGCGACAACAGCATTCGTGTAACTGCCACCACCGTTCGGATACCCGTAATGGGCGGACATAGCGAAAGCGCTAATGTTGAATTTGCGAACGATTTTGAACTCGCTGACATAAAGAATATTTTAGCGGCAGCGCCAGGAGTTATTGTGGTAGATGATATCGCCAATGCTCAATACCCGATGCCAATGGATGCCCATGAAAAAGATGAAGTATTTGTTGGCAGGCTGAGAAGGGATGAATCACAGGCAAACACATTAAATCTTTGGATCGTTTCTGATAACCTGCGAAAAGGTGCAGCTACCAATGCGGTACAAATAGCAGAGTATCTGGTGAGTAAAAATTTATTAAAGTAAATAATTAGCCCCGGGTGCATAAAAAATTTATGTATCCGGGGCTTTAATAACTATCTGCTAAAGTGAAAATAACTCTCAGCTAATAAACTCCGAGCCTTAAGCTTCTGACTTAATAAATTCAATATTAGCTATCAGCTTCACATCATTTGCAACAACGAGTCCGCCTGCTTCAGTTACAGCGCTCCAGGTAAGACCATAATCCTGGCGGTTTATTTTTGCAGTTACTTCAAAACCTGCTACTGTCTGGCCGTAAAGGCTTTTTTCAATTCCCCCAAACTCAGCGGTTATTGTAATTGGTTTTGTCACACCTTTCAATGTAAGTTCACCAGTCACTTTGTAATCTACATCTCCGATCTTTTCGACGGAAGTAGACGTAAAAGTTAATTTAGGATGATTAGCGGCATCAAAGAAATCCGCCGATTTCAAATGCCCGTCTCTTTGTTCATTGCCGGTATGAATGCTATCAATATCGGCAGAGAATGAAATTTTTGATTTGGTAAGATCTTCAGGATCTCCTTCTATTTTGCCTTCAAAGGCAGTGAATTTGCCACTTGCAGTCGAAACTACAAGGTGTTTTACCTTAAACCCTATCTCGGAGTGTGCGGTATCAATTGTCCAGGTTGCCATGTTTTTTTAATTTAGAATGTAAAATTAATGTTTAAACATTGAATATTCAAAATAAATATTGTTAAAGCTGGTTTTGTTATCTTCCAGTCTTATACAGCAGGCAGTTATCCAAACAACGGGGTTGAAAGGAAGTTCATTTAAATAAAAAAATGAGCCCGGAAGCTCATCTTTAAATATAGGCAGGAATAGCCCTTTCGGCCTGTTACCCCGATTTCTAATCGTTCATACTATGGTTAAGAAACTCGACGAGGGGTTGAAGCGTTTCAAATGCGTTGACGGTTTTTTTCACCAGGTCTTTTGAGGTAAGGTCTGCATCCTTTATATAAAGTGTAGCGATATAGCTTTTTAGTTTCAGGTATTCCGCAGCTGCATTGTCTGCCTCGTATCCTTTCGGTATCCTGCTTAGTTTATATTCAGCGCTATGATCAAGATCGCCGTATACTGTTTTAAATTTCCTGGAACCGATGATCTTTTTAAATTCGGCAAAGTTATAGTCGATCTCCTGCCTTACTTTTCGCAGGTCTTCCGGTTGGGGCATCCAGATTCCGCCTCCGGTAAATGACTGGCCTGGTTGCAGGTGAAAATAATACCCGGCACTGGAGATGGACTGTTTGCCGCCTTTATTGATGCTTGCGCCAAAATTGGATTTATAAGGAGATTTATCTTTTGCAAACCGGATATCCCGGTTGATCCGGAACATACAATCCTTTGCTACCAGGTGATTGATCGAGGGATCTTTTTTCCCATGTGTATCGATCACCCGTTGAATAAATCCTGCGAAATCAATCTTAGCCGACTCATAGGTTGTACGGTTTGCATCAAACCAGGGTTTATTGTTATTTTTCTTAAGCGCATTCAGAAACTTTATGGTTGAGGTTTGTAGCATTAAATTGTCATTTTAGATTCTTGAATCCGGTTTAATAGTGACCGCTTTTATCAGCGAGTTTCAAAAACGAACAAAGGCCAGCACTATTTCGTTAGCATTTTTAGAAAATCGGTTTCTGAAATAATTTTTACTGTATTGATCTTTTTTGCCTTTTCCAGCTTACTTCCCGCATCTTCGCCTACCACCAGGTAATTTAATTTAGCGCTTACACCGCTCAGAAGCTGGCCTCCGTTTGCTTCAGCCATTGCTTCTGCTTCGCTTCGTTTGAGCGTGGGCAAAGTACCTGTAAATAAAAAGGTAAGACCGGTAAGATTGCCGCCGCTTGCCAGTTCTTTCTTTTGGTTGTTTAACTGCAGGCCGAGTTCTTCCAACTCCTGCAGCATTTCTATGTTCTGTTTATTACTAAAAAAATGATGAACGCTTCCCGCCACTTTAGGACCTATATCCTCAAGACCCTGCAATTGCTCGACGGAGAAATTCCTTAACTCCAGCAAATGACTTACAGAATGCGCCAATGTCTATGCTGTTGTTTCCCCCACGAACCGGATACCTAATCCGAATATCAATCGGTGAAGTGGTTGGTTCTTCGAGTTATTTATGGCCAGCTGAAGATTGTCGATTGATTTTTTACCAAAGCCCTCCCATTTACCAATTGCTTCAAAATCGAGGGTATAAATGCCCGGAACATCCTTCAGCAATCCCGCCTCATAAAACTTACGGACATTGGCATCTCCAAACCCACGGATATCCATCGCATCCTTGCTTACAAAGTGAATGATGCGTTCTACCACCTGAGCTGGACATTCTATATTCACACAACGCCAAACCGCTTCGCCTTCTTCCTTGAATAATTTACTATTACAGACAGGACAGTTTTTTGGAAAATGGATCTTTGTTTCTTTGCCTGTTCTCAACTCTGCCATCGACTTCACTATATAGGGGATCACATCACCGGCTCTCTCTACCAATACCGTGTCACCGATCATCAGGTCTTTTTCCCTGATCACATCTTCATTGAATAATGAGATCGACCCAACGGTTACACCTCCAATCGGCACAGGTTGGATCTTTGCTACCGGTGTGACTGAACCGGTTCTTCCAACCTGGAATTCTACATTCAGCAACTTACTGGTACCCTGCCTTGCTTTGAATTTGTATGCGATAGCCCATCGTGGATGATGGGTGGTCATTCCCATTTTATCCTGCAACTCCAATTCGTTTACTTTGATCACCATGCCATCTATTTCATAAGGCAGGTCATCGCGTTTCAACTCAAACTCGCTACAGTATTGTATTACTTTATCAATACCCCTGAAGACTTTCATTTCTTTTTTGGGACTTCTGAATCCAAGTTCCCAGAGCATTTCCAATGAGCCAGCATGTGTATGCAGCTCTTTTGGAGCTTTTTTTCCTTTCAGCACCGTATAATAGCTGACATTATATACAAATGCTTCCAGTTTTCTTTTTCTTGCCTCGGCAGAATCCTTGATGCGTAATGTGCCGGAAGCCGCATTACGTGGGTTGGCAAGTGGTGGCAATCCCTGCTCCACGAGCTGTTCATTGTATTTAGCGAAATTATTTTTATTGATCATTACTTCGCCTCTTATTTCCAGCAATTCCAGGCCAAAATCTGAAAGCTTTGCGGATAGGGGTATGGATAATATCTGTTTTATATTATTCGTGATCTCATCCCCTTCGGTACCATTGCCTCTTGTGGCGCCCCGTACGAGTAAATCATTTTCATAAATAAGTGAAATGCTACCGCCGTCAAATTTGGGTTCCACACAATATTCTATTTCTGTTAACCCCGTCAGTTCTCTTGCTTTACGGTCAAAATCTACCAGGTCCTCTGCATTGTAGGAATTGTCCAATGACAACATCGGCACCAGGTGCTGTATCGTGGGGAAATCTTTTGTCAGGCCCTTGGCAACCCTTTGTGTAGGTGAGTCAGGGGTAATAAGTACCGGATCTGCGGCCTCTATTTTTTCCAGGGCTTTGAAAAGCTGGTCGTATTCATAATCCGCGATCAGCGGATCATTCATTACATAATACCGGTATTCGTGAAAACGAAGGACGTTTCTTAAGGGTTCAGTTTCCGCCTTATCTATTCCCTTCTCTGCTTTTTTTAAAAGTGCTGTAGTCGACTTTTGCAGGTTTTTTGTTGTTTCTGTAGAATACATTGATCATCAGTTTCATTGTAAAGGTAGGTGGTCGCAGGATAAGCCGTTTTACACAATGCAAAGAAAATTTCAGAAATTTAATGTGTTATAAGTACATATTTGTATCTTAGCCTGACTAACGATTCTAAATAACCTGCTTGTCATGAAGAAGATTGTTTTGCTGGCTGCTATCCTGACTTTTACTACTCTCTGTTTTGGACAGCTGCTTACCTGGACCCCGGACTTTCCAAAAGATAATGATAACATTACTATTACCCTTGACGCTACAAAGGGAAACCAGGGACTTAATAATTACTCCGATCCCAATAATATATATGTACATATAGGTGTAACTACCAACCTGAGTAATAACGGTGGAAGACAATGGTTATATGTAAATGGCAGTACAGGAGGAACCTATGGAAGCGCAACGCCAGCATTAAAAGCGACTTCGCTTGGGAATAATAAATACCAGTATACGATCACTAATATCAGGAGTTTTTTCGGAGTTCCCGCAGGAGAAACAATCAATAAGATTGGTATTCTTTTCAGGGATGCAAATGCCAACCCGGATCTTGTAAAAAAAGCTGCGAACACAGATAACAGTGATATGTTCATTCCTTTATCTGATAACAATATCGCTGTAAAATTTACCAGTCCTTTTTACCAACCGTTATTTGTTCCTGCCCCTGAACCAATCACGAAAACAACAGGCGATAATATTATAATTACTGCTATCACGAATAAATCAGCAGCCTTAAAGCTGAAGCTGAATGGTAATGATATACAAACGCAGTCCAATGCTACAAGTATCACAGCCACGCCTGTATTAACAGTTGCAGGCAATAATACAGTTATAGCAGAGGCTGTTGACGGTGCGATTACCAGCACTGCTACCTTCCAGTTTTTTGTGAGCAACCCGGTAACAACCGCGCCACTACCGCCCGGAGTAAGAGACGGAATTAATTATGCCGCGGGAAATACAGAAGCAACATTGGTGCTCTATGCACCCAATAAAGGCAGGGTTTGTATCATTGGGGAATTTGCAGGAAGTAACTGGGCCGAACAATCGCAATACCAGATGACCAAAACACCCGACGGCAATTACTGGTGGAAAACCATTACCGGTCTTACACCTGGTACTGAATATGCTTTCCAATACCTGGTCGATGGTACATTGAAAATCGCGGAACCGTATACAGAAAAGATACTGGATCCAGGTAATGATAATCAGATAACAGCCGACGTATACCCGGGCCTGCGTACATATCCCGCAGGACAAACAGGTATTGTCAGTATCCTGCAAACAGCTCCGGCTCAATATACCTGGCGCGACGCTGCTTTCACACGACCTGATAAAAAGAACCTGCTGATATATGAAGTACTGGTCCGCGATTTTACTGATGCACATCGCTGGCAAACGATGATCGATACATTAACGTATATCCAGCGGCTGGGCGTTAACGCCATTGAACTGATGCCGGTGAGTGAATTTGAAAATAATGATAGTTGGGGCTACAATCCATCTTTTTCATTTGCTCCTGATAAGTACTATGGAACAAAAAATAAGCTCAAGGAATTCATTGATTCATGCCATAGCAAAAAGATAGCGGTTATAATGGATGTAGTGCCCAACCATGTGTATAACCAATCGCCGCTGGCGCAACTCTACTGGAACAGCGGGCAAAACAGACCGGCCTCAGATAATCCGTGGTTAAACCCGGTACAACCACATGCTTTCGGATTTGGCAATGACTTCAATCATGAAAGCGCTGCTACAAAATACTATTGGAAGCGGGTATTGGATTTCTGGTTAAGGGAATATAAAATGGATGGCTATCGCCTGGATTTTACAAAAGGCCTTACGCAAAAGCCTTCTGCTGATGATGGACAGTTCAGCGCATATGATCAGAGCCGTATCGATATCCTGAGAACATATGCGGATACTGTATGGAAATACTTCCCTTCAGCATATATGATACTGGAACATCTGGCTACCGCTACAGAAGAGCAGGCGCTTCAGAACATGGGCTTCCTTATGTGGGGCGGAGCGCGGGAGAATAAAGCATATACCGAAGCGACGATGGGTTATAATGCTAATTCCAATTTTTCATCTATCGTATACAGTAGCAATGAAAGAGGATTTACCAATCCTCACCTGGTAGGATATATGGAAAGCCATGATGAAGAAAGGATGATGTATAAAAACCTCACGTATGGCAACTCTACCAATGCGGCTTACAATGTTAAAATGGATTCGATCGCTCTTCGGCGTATGGAAGCTGCGGCCAGTTTATTTATTACTATTCCCGGGCCTAAAATGATCTGGGAATTTGGTGAAAGAGGATATGATAAATCTATTTTTGCCTGTGTTGATAATTCAATTCCCCAGCCTTACGAGATTAATCAAACCTGTAAACTGGACCGGAAAGAACCACGCTGGCAATATATGCAGGATGCGAAAAGAAAAAGACTGGTTGATGTATATGCTGCGTTGCTGAAATTAAGAACCACGCAGACAGCGTTATTTAATAGTACCAATTTCAGCTATAGCCTCATAAATGCTGTCAAATATTTTACCATCTCATCTCCCGATTTGAGCGCAATGATCGTTGCTAACTTTGATGTGGTAGGCCTCAACGCCACGTTGACTTTCCCTGGCAGCGGCACCTGGTATGATTACCTGACGGGCGAAACGATTACTGCCACAGGGTCTGCACAGGTATTAGCCCTGCAACCCGGGGAGTATCATGTTTATCTTAATAAAAATATTACGAATGTCATTACCACACCTGTTTTTACTATTAATAGACCTTCGGATGTATTAAACGCGCTTATTTTTCCTAACCCTGTTGCTGGTAATAGTTATGTAGAAATGGAAAATCCTGAAACAGGAAAGGTTGAAATGAGAATGATGACCCTGGAAGGCAAACAGTTAGCGATTGTTTATACAGGAACTCTTTCGAAGGGTAAACATGTCTTGCCATTTAAAAAAACGCAGGGTTTGCCGGCCGGCCTGTACTTATTAAGAATACAGGCTAAGAATAAAGTACAGACACTTAAAGTAGTGATTCAATAATTTTGATAAAAACGTAATACCTGGGTTCAACGTATTAGGTAACAATATATAGGCAGAATCTGTGAAAGTAGTAAGATAACAGCCGTTCAATAATTTTAAAAGATAATTATGTCAAAAGATCCGCGTCTCAAGACCGCAGAGTTGGAAAAGATAAGTCACCTCGACTATTTCAATATCGCCATATCGGTCGACTGTGTAATATTCGGCTATGATGAAAAGGAACTGAAAGTTTTGCTGATACGTTCTGACCTTGCTGAGTTTTCAGGGTTGAATTCATTGTTAGGAGACCTGGTCCGCCCGGATGAAGACCTGGACGCGGCTTCTTACCGGGTATTAAGGGACCGGACCGGCATGGATGATGTATTCCTGGAACAGGTGCATACTTTTGGCAGCCTCAATCGTCACCCGTCAGGACGGGTTATTACCACGGCTTATTATTCCCTGATCGATATTAAACATCATAAGTTAAGGCTTGATAATAACGAGCTGCACTGGCACCCGGTAAATACCATTAAAAGACTGGCATTCGATCACAAGGCCATATTGGACACCTGCCTCAGCAGGCTGCGTGAGCAGGTGATGGAACATCCCGTGGTATTCAATCTTTTGCCGGAAAAATTTTCGCTCAGGGAACTCCAGGAATTATACCAGGCTATTTTATCAGTAGACCTTGATCGGAGAAACTTCCGGAAAAAGATTGCTATTAAGGATTGGCTTATGGATATCAATGAGATGGAAGATGATGTGCCACACCGTCCGGGCAAATTATACAAGGTAAAGCCCGAATACCGGCGCAAGACCAATCGCAAAAAAAGCACCGCCGCCATTGCCTCCTGACCGAAACCGTAAAACGTTGACCCGGATCATGCCAGGCAAAGCCTGAAATGATATTCTGCACAAAATTTAATTTGTGCAGAAAAAAAATTGTATTAACATTGTGTTCTAAATACACATTGTGTATTTCTAAAAATAGAATTGCTTAACCATTAACGATTGCTTATGTCCTGCAGAAACTTGCTCAAGGCAGCTGTACTATGTACACTGCTTTTTCTTGCTCTATTCTCCTATTCACAAGACAGGGTTGTTACAGGAAGGGTCACCGATTCCAAAGACGGATCGGGTGTACCTGGTGTAACTGTAACGGTAAAGGGAACACGTATTGCCGTTCAGACTTCCGGCGACGGATCTTATCGCATATCTGCGCCTGCAGGTAGTACCACATTGGTCATTTCCTCGGTAGGGTTCAACTCAAAAGAGATCTCAATTGATAGTAAAGGCGGTGCAATGGATGTTGCCCTGACCATGAACAATGCTTCATTGGGTGAAGTAGTAGTGGTTGGTTATGGTACGCAACGCAAGAAAGATGTTACAGGTGCGGTATCAAGAGTGAGCAGTGAAAAAATAAATGCCATTCCTGTACCCAGTTTTGAAGCCGCATTACAAGGTAAAGCTCCTGGAGTACAGGTAATACAGGGTAATGGCCTTGCGGGATCCGGTTCTGTGATTCGTGTACGCGGGGTAGGTTCTATTTCTGCAAGTTCAGATCCTTTATATGTTGTGGATGGCATACCCATTGTGTCCGATCCATTTTTACGTAGCAACCAGGGCGGGATGAACCAGAACCCTCTTTCATCAATAAATCCCGCCGACATTGAATCCGTGGAGATTTTAAAAGATGCTGGAGCTACGGGTATATATGGTAGCCGTGGCGCGAACGGAGTTATATTAATAACAACTAAAAGAGGTAAAAACGGTAAACCTTCATTTACTTATAGCAATAAGCTGGGTATTTCCAATGCCGCTATCAAACCCTCATTTGTAGATGGGCCGGAATGGCTGCAATTAAGACAGGAAGCATGGGTAAATAGTGGTAATACCGGCCAGGCGCCACTTCCTGGTACACTTACCCTGGCACAGGCAAAAGCGAATAACACCGATTGGTGGAAATTGCTTACCCAAACAGGGTTTATTAATGAGCACAATGTATCTATGAATATGGGCACGCAAAAATTAAAAACTTTTGCTAATCTGAGTTATAGTGAAAATGAAGGGTATATCAAAGCAAATGCCTATGATCGCCTCAGCGCCAGGCTGAATATGGATTACAAGCCAATCGACATTTTGAAAATATCACTGACTACCGGTTTCAACAGAGGTATAAACAAACGTGTGCCTGCTGCATGGGACGGTGGTATAGGAGATGCTATGTCGGCTGCACTTCCTATTTATGCACCTTATAATGCAAATGGCTCTTACGTTATCAATACAACGAATCCTATCAGGAGATTGAATGAAACAAAACGCAGGGAAGTAGATAATCGTTTCTTAGGTGGATTATCGATAGAGCTTCAACCAATTAAAAACCTGTTCATTAAAGGAGTGGGTTCAATGGAGTACCGGAATGCCACGGATGATCAATACGAAACAAATCTATGGACGCAGTATAGCACTGTAGATTCTGGTTATGCAAAACGATATCCTTACTGGGGAACTAACTGGACCACTACATTTACCGCGAATTATCTCTTTAATATCGGCAAGGAAAATAAATTCAACTTTTTGTTAGGACAGGAAAATCAATCTGTTTCTTTAAAAGAATATACTTCGGAGATTGGGCAGTATGCTGCAGTTCCATACTGGTATAACGTGAACTCTAACCAGGCTTTCAAAAACCTGCGGGATAAGTTATTGAACAATGGAAGTATGAGCGAAAGACAAAAAGACGCATGGACGTTTACCAGTTTCTTCGGTCGCCTGAATTATAATCTCAAAGACCGTTATTCATTCCAGTTCACCGGCCGTATAGACGGGTCTTCCAAATTTGGAACAAACAATAAATATGGCTTCTTCCCGGCGGCTTCTGCTGCATGGACAGTTAGTGAGGAAAATTTCATGAAGAATATCAGCTGGATCAATTTCCTGAAGCTCAGAGCCAGCTACGGTGTAGTAGGCAATGCGAATATCCCCTCCGGTGTTTATTATGATAACTACCAGCGTGGCGGTAATAACTATACAGGGGCACCCACTCTTTACCTGAATAATCTGGGCAATCCTGACCTGAAATGGGAAAGCATGATCAATATGGATGCGGGTGTTGAGTTTGCAGCTATTGACAACAGGCTTACTGGTGAAGTGGCAATCTATCGCAAAGAGTCTTCTGATATCTTGCTCGCTCCTGGCATCTCCCCATCTGCTACAGGGTTAGGAGATATCTGGCGTAACCTGAGTAATAGTAAAATATTAAATGAGGGTATCGAAGTCAGCCTGAATTATAAGATCATCAACGGAGATAAATTAAAATGGACCGTGGGCGGAAATATTTCACGTAACTACAATGAGGTATTACAATATGAATTGGGCCCTGATGCTGTGAGCGGCGGCACAAATGATACCCGTATTGTAGAAGGCTATCCTATTGGCGTTAACTATCTTGTACGTTACTATGGAACGGACCCTTCCGATGGTTTACCAATCTGGTTGGATAAAGATGGCAAACAGACAAAAACATTTTCATTGAACCATCGTGTATATGCAGGAGCTGTATTGCCTGACTATATCGGTGGAGTGAATACATCATTGGAGTATAAGAATTTTGAAATAAGCGCACTATTCACGTTTGTTATTGGAGGTAACCTGTATGAGAGTTCTGGTAAATACCAGTTTTTGGGTGCATCTAAAAAGAACTGGAATTTCAGAAAAGACTTTCTTGACCGTTGGACACAACCGGGAGATATAACTCAATATCCAAAGCTGGTATATGATGCAACTAATTATCCGGGTGTTCCAAGTGAAGATCAGTTTAACTCAACCATGTTCCTTCGCGATGCAGACTATATGCGTTTGCGCGAGTTAAGCCTTTCTTATCGTTTTACACCGGCTAGCCTGGCAAAATTGAAATTGAAAGGACTGCGTTTATTCCTTACAGGTAGCAACCTCCTTACATTCACTAAGTACCCGGGAGGAGATCCTGAGATTACCAGGGATTTTGAAAATGCACAGGACAGGAACCTGAGTCCGAATATTACTTACCTGACTGCGCCTACCCAACGGACAGTTGTGTTTGGACTGAATGTAACTTTTTAAATAATTAAAATCTTTATATAAAATGAAACGCAGTTTATTCATTTTCTTGCCGGTGTTTACCTTACTCCTGCTGACAACCGGCTGTAAGAAATTTTTAGAGAAACCTCCACAAGGTCAGCTCACAGAAGAAGATGCGCTCAAAGATGAAGCTGGTCTTCTTACATTTTTAAATGGAGAGTATACGCTGCTGGGAGATAACGAATTCCTGGGTGGAAGAGTACAATCACTTAC
This sequence comes from uncultured Terrimonas sp., assembly GCA_964528095.1. GTDB lineage: Bacteria > Bacteroidota > Bacteroidia > Chitinophagales > Chitinophagaceae > CAZGSG01. The sequence goes on along the minus strand of CAZGSG010000015.1, from coordinate 17,238 downwards.
TGATATGCTTGCCGATGAACTAGATGGCAGCAAATTCACTGGTGATTTTGCCGAGATCTATAAAAGGCAAAATTCCATCTTTGGTGGTACAAGAGATGCTCTTTATAAGAAAGCATATCGTATTATTAACGTTGCCAATATTGTTTTAAATAAACTGTCGCTTGCCAGTGAATCGAATCGTAGTAATGTGGAAGCGCAGGCTTTATTAAGCAGGGCAATTGCACATTTTGAATTGGTAAGAATATTTGCCCAGCCCTGGGGCTACTCGAGCGATAATTCTCATTATGGTGTACCGCTTCGTACCGAGATACTTATTGCCTCCAAACAGAGAGCCACAGTAAAAGAAGTATATGACCAGGTGATCGCCGATCTGAAAAAAGCAGAAACGCAGCTTCCTGATGTATCACCTGATGGTAAATTTTATAAGGCAACAAAATGGGCTGCAAAAGCCTATCTCGCAAAGGTCTATTTTCAGATGAATGATTTTACGAATGCCTATAACTACGCAAATGAAGTGATCGTAAGTAATAAGTTCACACTTGATAATACTTTTGATAAAAGATTTTCCGCGGGTCTTAGCACCGAGGGCATTTTGAATATCGCCAATGAAGTAAACAGGTTCCAGCCTGGCGGTGAGTTAAGAGGCAACTATCGCTCCGACAGGAATATACCCGTTCTTAATTACACCAGTCTATTTTACACCTTCGCCACCAGTAAAGCGGCCGATTTGAGGAAGGCGTGGTACAGTAGTACTTTACAAGCAGGGTATAATGTAACAACCAAATACAATAAAGATTTTTTTGATCTTCCTCTTGTTCATTTAACTGAAATAAAACTGATCCGTGCCGAAAGCGGCGCCGAGATAGCGGCAACTAATCCTGCGGCATTAACGGTAGCAATAGGAGACATCAATCAATTGCTCACCCGTGCTTACGGAGGAACTACCAATAATTTACCACTTGCATCTACTGCAGGGCTGGTAATCAGTACCACACGCAGTGAAAGAGAACTTGAGCTGGTTGCAGAAGGGAATCGCTACAATGAGATCAAAAGGATAGGTGCAAGGAGCGGTGCAAACGTAGACCGCCGTGGCTCTCCCTGGAATTGTAATGGGTTTATTCTTCAATTTCCTAAAGGAGAACAGGATGCTTTTTCTCCCTTTGTCCTGAACCCGGAAGGAGGATGTTTCTAACTTATTAAAACGATTGATATGAAAATAAAAATAACAAACATATTATCTCTGGCATTGATCGCCGCTATCATGCTGGTATCGTGCCAGCCCGAAGACTTTAAAGATATAGGCCCTCAAAGAGAAATACCAGCCTCGCTGGGAGGAACATGGAAATTATCAAAAGTGATACAAAAAGATGAGGATGCAGTACGGAAAGGATTTCCGTATAGTGAACTTGATCTTACAACCGTGTTTCCTTATACAGATTTTACACTTACACTAAACCTGAACGGATCTTCTCCTGCCGGGTTTACATCAAGCGCAGGTAGTTCACCTAAAATCATCAGCCTGACATCAGGACAATGGAGTGTAGATAATGGCGATGCCCCCGGGGCGCTGATTTTTAAAAATGGCGCTGTTACGGAGCAGGTAACATTGGGTGCATACCCTGTAGGTGGAAATAATAAATTAAAATTCAAAATAGAAAAAAGAGATGCTTCGTCCGATAAATTGCTGATCTCTTATACCTATGAATTTTCTAAACAATAAAAGAACTGCTATATGAAGAAGATACTTTATTCTGTTTTGTTTATGCTCGGGTTTATGGTGGCGGATGCGCAGAACCCAAGCTTTGTTCCCAATTCATTCACCGCTGAAGACCAGGTTAAGCTTACTATAGATGTTACGGGAACCCCGATGGCCGGTGCAACAGATGCTTATATATGGATATTCTCCAACCCCGATGTGGGAGGAGGAAATAATGGAATTGTAAATGGAGACTGGACCAATTCTTCCGCTGATGCAAAGATGAGGTTGGTTGGTACAAATAAATGGGAATTTACATTCACCGGTACTATACTTTTTGGCAGACCACCGGCAGAATTAAAAAGCTTTGGATTTCTTTTGAAGAAAAAAGACGGTTCAGCACAAACACCCGACTATAAACCATTTGCCTTTGATCCCCTGGTTTTTATTCCTACCATGTTACGGGTTTTCCCAGCCAAGGTTAGTGCGACAGATATTGTTACCGTGAATTTTGATCGCTCACTGGGCGCAACACCAAATGAGCAACGTATGACACCAGTATCCGCTACCATAACAGCATATAATGAAGCGGGAATCCAGGTTGGTTCTCCCCTTACTTTAAATGCCAGGGCCTTTGCTACTAATATCTGGGCCGCATCTTTTAATCCGTCTGCCAGCTTTACACCCGGGGCTGGCCATACGCTTTTAAAATTCAAGTATAAATTCAACGGCACAACTCTGGATACAGGTGGGGCTACGATTTCAGTCTCTTCTTCGGAAGCAGAAGTACCTTTTACACTGATGAAGTAAGAAAACGAACTGGGATAACCTTAAAAAAATTCAAATGAAAAAGATATTTTATTTACTTACTGTCCTCGTAATACTGGTTGCAGGCTGTAAAAAGGCTGACTTCTCCAACAATACCGTGACTGGCGAAGGACTTGTAGATTTTACCTTGAAAACACCGGTATCAAGCACGGTTATAGAGCTTAATGCCGCCACGCCGGCAACCCCGATCAGCTTCTCCTGGAATGCGGCCAAACCAGGCCTGGAGACAGCAGCCAAGTATAAAGTGGTGTTTGCACTGAAAACAGGCGGCGATCTTAATTCACCGTTAATTCAATTCGATGCGGATAATAGCGGGGCTGCCACAACAGTGTCACTTACCTACAAACAAATGGATGATGCGCTTAAAGGAAAAGGCATTGCTGATGGCGCGAAAACGGAACTGATCTGGAGTGTACTTGCCGATAATGGTGATAAACAACTTTTATCGCAAAACATATTTACATTGACCATTACCCGTTTCAAGGATGGCGCAAGTCCTTTTCTTTTACTGGGTCCTGTATCTTCCGTAACATCGCAGTCGATCAATCCAAATTCAACATCAGATATTTTTACATTTAACTGGACAAAATCGCGCCCTGCAACAGGTGGGCCGGCTGTTAAATACAAGGTTTTATTTGCAGAAAGAAAGTTAGACGTAAATGGAGTTGAATTACCCATAAACTGGAAGGCCCCTTTATTTTCTATTGGCGCCGATAATAATGGGGTTGATTCTTTTGCTAAAGTGAGCTATAAAGCGTTGAGCGATTCAGTATCTAAATATGGGTTTAGTAATCTGCTCGTCCCTGTTCCGCTGAAATGGACGGTGGTAGCTACTTCAGGCACATGGAATCAGCTTTCTGACTATGCCAATTCACTGATTATACTTCGTGAGATAAATTTCTATCTCGTTGGTTCTATTAACGGATGGGATATCAATAATTTATTGCAAATGGTATTAGACCAGAAAGCGGACAGATATGGCAAGGTCTTTTATAGTTACATAAAACTAGTAGCAGGTGATGAATTTAAGTTCGTTAAAACACCAGGAGACTGGGGCTCGGCTTATGGTGATAACGGTGCCGGCGCTACTCCAGGTAGTTTTAATACAGGATTTAACGTGGGAAATAATTTTAAAGCCCTGACCGATGGCATTTATCGTTTAACGATCGATCTTTCAACTAATATCGCATATGTACAACAGAAAGCCGTGGGGGTAGTAGGAAATATGCAGGGATGGGATCCACCGGGCGTCTTGCATGGCGCTTATATTACCAGAGATAAATTTTTGATTGTTGCGCCCTCATCCGGAAGCGATGGATTTAAACTACACGATGGTACCGAATGGGATAATTCGACACCAGGCAAATCACGCTGGTGGGGGAAAGGCAGCGCTGACGGCTTACTGGACACAGATGGAAATGGTGCCGATCTTATCGCAGCATTTACACCACGTACACGGGTTATCTGGGATGGCACTGATGTACAAAAGGTAAAATATGAAATGAACTCTGCAGTGGAAATGCGCATAGTAGGAGACGGTATTAACCAGGCGGGCGTAAATGATTGGGATCCTCCTTCCTCTCCTCAGATGACCTACGCAGGCAATGGAAAGTGGACCATTACTATAGCCTTAAAAGGGGGAAAAGACTTTAAGTTTGTTGCAGGCAATGCATGGGGTGCTTTTGATTATGAAGATAACAGCGGTCAAAGTAACACAGTTGGCACACCCAGGCCAATCAAGTATGATGGTTCTAATAATTTTAAAACACCGGCTGCTGCAGGAACATATACTGTAACACTGGATGAACATGCACAAACAGTGACGATCAATTAGATCATTTATTATTACTGGTCGCAGGTTTTTCCTGAAAACAATTAAACGGGACGAGGTGTCGAAAATTTCGATACCTCGTCCCGTTTATAGTAACACACAGATCAATTAACAGTCTTTTGACGATCAATTATAAACTGGATCAGGTCTTCCAGCGATATATTGATCCGGGATAAAGCATCGCTAATATCATCACGGTTTACCTGGGCGGCAAACGAAGCAGTCTTTAATCTTTTTAAAACACTTTTTACCTCCAGACCTTCATATTTTGTGGGCCTTATCAGGGCTGCCGCGTGAATGAGACCGGAGAGCTCATCAAAAGCATAGATCATTTTATCCATATTGTTTTCCGGTTCTACTCCGAAATACCGTGGTCCATGTGAAGCGATACAATGAATAATGTCCGGATCAATATGTCTTCTTTCTAATTCTTCTATAATGATACGGCAATGCGCGTCCGGATACTTTTCCCAGTCCGCATCATGTAAAAGGCCGGCGAGTTCCCATTTCATAGCAGTGGCCGCATCAGCCTGTTCCATTTCAATAGCCCATGCTTTCATTAAAGCCCCCACTTGTTTCATATGCAGCCGAAGCCGCTCATTTGGAACCCATTCTTCTAATAAAGAATTCGCTTCTTCGATTGTAAGGAGGTTGCCAGCGTCTTTAGGATCGCCGAATACGGAACGATTAAGTAAATGGGTTGACACCATATTGTAGAATTAAAGAATAAATATAAGACCGAAACAGTGAATAATGGAGTGAGACAGCAAAAGTCAAAGATTGCTTCTGTCTTATTGTTGCTTCAGTATAACTTTGCACCTACTGGCAGTAAACGTATGCTCGTGCTGCGAGAAAACCTATAACATGGACGAACAAATATTAAAAGGCGCTATTTCTTTTGTAAATCATGAAAAGCACTTCGCTACGATCGACTATACATTGAATAATAAAAAAAAATCAGTCAATTGTAAAACGAAAGATACTGGTCCTGAGGGTACTAAAAAGAAAGCGCATCTGTTTCGTGTGGGAGATGAAGTAAGCTTTCAATTAAAACTCTCTGACCGTGGTGATAAAATGACTGCATATAATGTAAAATTCCTTTATAATACGGCGCTCGAACAACTCATTAACAAAGCCGGGGTGGAGAACCGCTTTTCTGGTTATTTTAAAATAGTAGATGATCAGTTTTTTGTAAAAGAATGGAACAGCTATCTGTTTTTTCCTTTGCAGGTATCTCCCTGGGAGAAGCCACCGGTAGAATCCGCCTCCAATGAAGCGATTACGTTTAAGTTGATCAACCTGGATAAAACGAATAGTATTGCAGCCGAACTTTTTTCACATAGCTATATTCCCGAATACCAGGAAGCTACCCGTTATTTTAATAGTAAAAAATCGTTCAGTGCTACTGTATACAAGGTTTCACCCTATGCAGTATATCTAAATTTGTTCGCGGATAAAATCCAGGCAAAACTGCCTGTAAATAAGGATAATGCAGGCGATATAAAAGAAGGAGATAGCATATCCGTTTTGATCACACATTTAACCAACATGCGTATAGTAGTGGAAAGAGCCGATGATTAATCAAAACGAACCGCATCTATATTAAATAGCCCGGGGTATTTAGCCGTTTTGTCTTTATAAAAATCACGGATCATGCGGGCATCTGTTTCTTTATCACCGGTAAGATAAACGGGACCACCATAACCTGCTATTTTATTGCCATAATCAAGGTAACCAAGGAATACCGGAACATCGGCTCCAAGCGCCACATGATAAAACCCGGACTTCCATTTCTCAACTCTTTTCCGGGTACCCTCTGCAGAGATCATCAGGCGTAGCCTATCGCGGCTATTAAACAACTGAATGATCGAGTCCACCAGCTTCGTGTTTTTATTTCTTTCCACAGGAATTCCGCCTGCTTTCAGTAACATTTTTTTTATCGGGAACCTGAATAATTCTTTTTTAGCGAGATAACCTACATTGGTTTTAAGAATATAACCTGCAGCAAGTGAATACACAAAATCCCAGTTGGAAGTGTGCGGAGCTGCGATAACTACACATTTTTTAATATCCGCTGGTATTGTTTCGCGGGTCTGCCAACCTTTCAGTTTAAACCACCAGGCAAATAATCTTAACATCAGCTCTTTTTGTGAACAACCAACAATCCTTGTGCTACAATGTTCGAATAAGGGTTCCCAATCCTTTGAATCCGGGAGGCTTTACGGCGAAATGCGTATGATATAACAATGGGTTTTCAGGGCATATTTTACTGTTGATAGTTGCTCCTTTGATGATATTGAATTGCTGGCATTGACTTATTTTCTTCCGTTCACAGGCCCGAATTATAGAACTGTAGCGGTAGAAAAGGCATCATTTCGCCGGGGTATATAATTCCTCGGGCAAAATATTTATTGAAAATCAGCTGATTATAAAGGTGCTATAAAAAAATACCTTCCGTAAATTTTGGTAAAATCCTCTCTTCAGTCCTATCTTTGCGACCCCAAATTAGGCCAGGGCCCTGGGGGTCAGTTGAGGGATAGCTCAACTGTTCAAATTTCTTAAACCTGTTGATGACGAACAAAGCGATCATTGACTCAAAGCTGAAAAAATGAGCAAATTACATTTCACGACAAAACATGCGAACGAGGCTACCGTGCAACGTACCTGGTATGTTGTTGATGGTACTAATCAAACCGTTGGACGTATGTGTGCCCGTATTGCCGCGATCCTTCGTGGTAAGAACAAGGCATACTATACTCCTCACGTTGACACTGGTGATTATATCATCGTGATCAACTGCGAAAAAGTTGTTCTTACCGGAAACAAACTTGAGCAAAAAATCTACGACCATTTTACTGGTTATCCCGGTGGACGTAAAGAAGAAACAGCGAACAATCTGCAAAAACGCCGCCCTGAAGTGCTGATCGAAAGAGCAGTAAAAGGTATGTTGCCAAAAAATCGTTTGGGCCGCAAGATGTACAAGAAATTATTCGTGTACGTAGGTGCAGAACATCCGCACACTGCACAACAACCTAAAGAATTAAAATTTTAAAAAACAGCCTTGCGCGTAAAACTGTAGCCGATTCCAAACCGGCACAAGTTCAATCCCGCAGCTTATTAAATCAGAATAAATGGAAAAGCAAAAAACCGGAGTTGGTCGTCGTAAAGAAGCTGTGACAAGAGTATTCCTTACTAAAGGAAGCGGCTCTATCGTAGTAAACGATAAAGACTATAAAAAATATTTTTCACTGGTTTATCTTCAAAACCAGGTTGAACGCCCATTCAAAACCGTCGATGTTATTGGTAAATATGATGTAACAATCAATGCTACCGGTGGCGGAGTAAAAGGACAGGCAGAAGCAGCGATGCTGGGTATTTCCCGTATCCTGGTTGAAATGAACCCTGAGTTCCGTCCGGCGCTGAAAGCAGCAGGATTGTTGAAAAGGGATCCGAGATCTGTTGAACGTAAGAAATTCGGTCATAAGAAAGCACGTAGAAGCTTCCAGTTCTCTAAACGTTAAGGAAAGCGATGAGTCTATTGGCTATGAGCTGCAGTCGTCAGTATCACAGCTCGCAGCTCAATGCTCACAGCTAATAAAATTTATAACAATAAGAAAGAATAAATAATGGAAAATAATACATCCTTACAACAGCAGCTTCTTGATGCAGGTGTTCATTTCGGTCACCTGAAAAAGAAGTGGAACCCTAAGATGTTGCCTTACATCTTTGCTGAGAAAAAAGGTATTCACATCATCGATCTTAACAAGACGGTGGAATGCCTTCAGGAAACAGCAGCTGCAATGAAACAAATCGCGCGCAGCGGAAAAAAGATCCTGTTTGTTGGTACAAAAAAACAAGCTAAGGATATCGTAAACGAATGCGCACGCCGGGTAAACATGCCTTTTGTTACCGAGCGCTGGTTAGGTGGTATGTTAACCAATTTCAACACTGTTCGTAAGAGCGTGAAGAAAATGCAAAGCATTGAGAAAATGCTGGGTGATGGTTCTTTCGACAGCATTACTAAAAAAGAGCGTTTAACGCTTAGCCGTGACCGCGATAAAATGGATAAAGTATTAGGTGGTATCGCCCAGTTGGGTCGGGTTCCAGCTGCTTTGTTCATTGTTGATATCGGTCATGAGCACATTGCGTTGGCAGAAGCAAAACGTTTGGGAATCACAACTTTTGGTGTCGTAGATACCAATTGCGATCCTAATAAAGTCGATTTTGCAATTCCAGCGAATGATGATGCTACAAAATCAATCGCTATCGTTACCAATTATATTACTGCGGCAATTGCGGAAGGTTTGGCAGAACGCCAGGCTGCAAAAGATGACGATACGGAAGAAACAGCGGATGATGATAATGCAAAAAGAGCCGCAAGAATGGAAGCTGAAGCACAGGCTGAAGCAGCTCGCGGTCGTGGCGGTCGTGGTGGTCGCGGCGGCGGCGGTGGTGGAAATGCAGGCGGCGCTGGTGGCCAGGGCGGCGGGCAAAGACGTCGTACAACCGGCGGTGGCAGCGGCGGCGGACAACGCGGTGGCAGTGGCTCAGGCGGCGGAAGGAGATAATTTTTCCGTTTGCAGCGGTGGCGCAATGAAGTAAACTTTTATAGCGCCATTTCGTTAATTCATTATTCAGCCAATGCAGGAATGTATGCTGGGTTAACACATTTTCAAACCAACCGGCCGGATGATGGCAGGTTCAAATTATCTTACTATGAGCACAGTAACTATAAGTGCACAGGACATAAACAAACTTCGCCAGGCAACTGGTGCAGGTATGTTGGATTGCCGCAAGGCTTTAACAGAAACAAATGGCGACTTCGAAGCCGCGATCGACTGGTTGCGTAAGCAAGGCCAGAAAGTAGCTGCGAAAAGAGGTGACCGTGAAGCAAAAGAAGGTGTTGTGATCGCTCAGACAACAGCGGATCATAAAACCGGTATAGTTGTATGCGTTAGCTGCGAAACTGATTTCGTATCTAAAAATGCAGACTTCGTTGCTTTTGGACAAAGTATTGCAGATGCAGCTATCGAACACAATGTAAAATCACTTGAAGAGCTGAACAATGCTACCGTAAAAGGCGCGAAAGTATCAGATCTTGTAAATGATAAGTTAGCAGCAATAGGCGAAAAGATCGGCATCACTAAGTTTGAAAGAGTTGAAGCTCCTTATGTTGCATCTTACATTCATGGCGCTTACCGTATTGGTGTATTAGTTGGCCTGGATAAGGAATCAGCTGAAGTGGGTAAAGACGTGGCGATGCAGATTGCTGCGCTGAACCCTGTAGCAGTAGATGCGGAAAGTGTACCAGCTGAAGTAGTAGCCCGTGAAAAAGATATCATCGTGGAGCTGATGAAGCAGGATCCAAAAATGGCAGGCAAACCAGATGAAATGCTTGCTAAGATCGCTGAAGGTAAAATGGGAGCTTTCTTTAAAGAACAAACACTCACTGCACAGGCTTTTGTAAAAGATGGTGGCAAAACAGTTGCTGATTATCTGAAAGAGTCTGGCAATATAAAAGTGACAGAATTCAAACGTGTGGCTTTAGGATAAGCACACAAGTATTCTATCTTATATAAAAGGGAGTCTGAAAAGACTCCCTTTTTATTTTATCCGTAAAAAAAGAGACCCGGGGAACCGGGCCTCCGTATAAAACGCATCGTTCACATAGAAGTTTTTATGTCTGGCACTGGCTTGTATCCGGCTGGTTTTTGTTTTCGGTATTTAGATAAGCTACACACTCATCATACTCCTGCCAGCACTGATATTTATAAAACCGGGAAAAAAAATGATTATGAAATAAATATCAGGAAATAGGCAGGCCAGGCAAATACATAATTTATAGTAGATAAGCACATTTCAGGCAAAAAATGATGCGGAAGCGCATGATAAACTCTACTTTTAATGGCATTTCATTTATGAAAAAGCCGATTCTTCTTAGCCTCTTCATTAGCATATGCCTTTTCGTAAAAGCGCAAACGCGTACTATTGACAGTCTTAAAAGAAATATCAGCTATTCAATAACCCCTCAGCAATTGCGTGGGGCGATCTTTGCGTTATGTGAACAGGGGTATACATTACATCCTGATACTCTCCTCCTATATGCGGGAAAAGCAAAAAAATCAGCCTTACAGGAAGACAAATGGCGGGATGTGGCCAGGGCTACCTATTATCAGTCCCAGGCGCTCACTAATAAGGGCCTGATCGATTCCTCTTTACATATGGCCAATGCCTGTATAAAAATATTATCGGGAAAAGTAAACGATCCCTTGCTGCTTTATAATGTTTATAACCAAAAGGGCAGATGTTTTATGCGGAAGAATGAATATAAGAATGCGATAGATATGGGATACCGCGTCATCAGCGGGGCAGAATCGGAGAAGGATACCCTGCTGGAGATAAAAGGAAAGACACTCATCGGTTGGGCTTATATTGAAATGGGACAAAACAGGGAATCGCTGAACTGGCATTTAGATGCATTACATACGACAAATGATTCACTTATTTTCGAACGCTATGGCATTCTGTTTGCCAATATGGCCCTCAATTATTCCAATCTTGGCAAAACAGATTCCTCTTTTTATTATATTAATAAAGCAATCAGGTATTCAAGAAAAAATGAAAACCTTTTTGCCTTGTCCAATTCTTTGGCAATAAAAGCTCAATTACTGGTAAGAACCAATCAGGGAAAACTTGCCGAAGAACCCTTAAAAGAAGTGGTTGCTATACGAAAGCTGATAGGCGACCCGTTTTATATTGTATCTGATATGTCGCAATTAAGTCTCTACTATGCGCATAATGGACAGCAGGAAAAAGGAATAGCGCTTTGCAAGGAAGGCATTGCGATAGCACAACAATTCAGGTTGGATACCAAGTTATTTTTTCTTTATAATACGCTGGCGGAAAATTATAAGGCGGCAAATGATATCAATGGGTATTCGGAAACAATGGAAAAGATCATCCGGCTTAAAGATTCCGTATACCAGCAAAATTCCGCCCAGGCTCTTGCCGATCTTCAGACCAGGTATTATCTTCAAAAAAAAGAAAACACGATCATACAGCAGAAACTAGCCATCACAAAAAAGGATTACCTGTTATATGCTTCCTTGTTACTAACGGTATTTGCTGCAGTACTTTCCTGGATCTTATTTATAGGGTATAGAAAAAGGCAGGACCTCAAAATGAAACATATGCAGGAGGAAGAAAAGACCAGGGCTTTTGTATCTATAAGGAATGCTGAGGAACGGGAAAGAAAGCGGATAGCCGCCGACCTGCATGATAGCCTGGGCGTGTATGCTGCATCTATTGTCTCCAACCTTGATTATATTGATATACATGAGAATAAGCAGGAACAGAAAGCTGCCATGAAAGAATTGCATAATAATTCACAGGCTATTGTTTCCCAATTGAGCGATACGATCTGGGCATTAAAAAAAGATACGCTGACGCTGACAGCTATCAGCGACCGGTTGAAAATATTTACCCGGCGGGTACATCAGAGTTACCCTGGCATTGAGCTGGAGGTAAGGGAAAATATCAATGAAGATATTTCTCTGGCTCCCGTGCATGCCTTTCATTTGTTCAAGATCGTGCAGGAGGCGATTATTAACGCCGTAAAACATAGCTTTGGCAAACAGGTGATTGTAATAATTGAAAACAATGATCACTGGAAGATCAGCATCATGGATGATGGCAAAGGCATGGAAGGAAATGATAGCCCAAGATCAGGGGGCAATGGTTTAACTAATATGAATAACCGGGCTAACGAATCAGGATGGACAATAGAGTGGAAGAATAATCAACCTTCCGGAACAAATGTTATAATAGGACCGGTATAATAGTACCAGCAAAACATTTTAATAAAAGGAATAAAAATTCCAGTAAAACGAATGAGTTTTTTTTCACGGTACATAAAAATGACCCTTATTTGCGCCACTACCTGGTTACTGTATACCAATGCTGCTGCGCAAACATCAATAATAGACAGTTTAAAAAGAAAACTTTATTTAGCCCACTCGCATAAAGGAAAATTAAACACGCTTCTTTTATTGTGCGAGCAGCACCAGAGCATGAACAGGGACACGCTAAATCAGTATGCTTTACTTGCCAGACAACTTGCCTATGAAACAAACGAAAAACTATTGATAAGCGCCGCAGAATTGGCTATGGCCAATTCATACCTGAAATGGGGATGGACCGATAGCGCGCTTGCGAGCATTGAGCCCCAATTAAAAACTATCAATATAACGCGGCCGGCAGAAAAAAACATGTACTTTAAACTGGCACGATTAAAAGCGCTGTGTTATGGAGTAAGCTCAAAGTATAAGCTTGCGTTGGATGTATTGTATGACCTGGTACAGCAGGCCGAAACATACAGGGATACAATCGCATGGGGTGCAAACCTGAATACGATCGGTTCAATATCCATAGCGAGGAATCAACCCCATGAGGCGATCAACTGGTTCAGGCTGGCACTGAAAGTTTCACCTGCAAGGGCCGCTTTTTCTGAAAACCTGGCGGCTATCTACACCAATATGGCCAATGCATATAATGAAATGCAGAAGAACGATTCGGCAGTTTATTTTATTGAAAAGGCCATTCCTTTATCAAGAGCTGTGCAAAACCTGTACATATTAGGAACAGGTTTACGGATCAAATCCAATGTATTTATAAAGGCCGGAAAAATAGCTGAAGCAGAGACTGCTTTAAAAGAGATGCAGTCAGTTCGCAATAAAACCAGCGGCATGCTTAATGAAGTGGATGAAAACCTGGCAATGATAGATTTTTACCTTACTACCAAACAAATAAATAAAGCAATTAAAATTTGTAAGGAGAACCTGCAAAGAGGAAATATCTATGAATACATTGCATCCCCGGATTCGGCTAAGCTGTTCTCGAATAATATTAATATCCGGGTATTGTATTACCAGGCGCTTGCCAGGTGTTATAAAGCTGCAGGTAATATCCCTGCTTACCAGCAAACACTTGAGAATATCATCAACGCGAAAGATTCCTCTGACCAGGCCAACTCTGCCAGGGCCCTGGCAGAAGCGCAGGCCAAGTACGAGGTACAGACCAAATACGAAGTACAAAAAAAGGAGAACACAATTATTCAGCAAAACCTGGATATTGCTCATAAGGACCTCGATCTTACACGAAAAAACTACCTGATCTATGGTTCTTTGCTTTTATTATTATCTGCCACTGTTATTGCCTGGCAAATATTCCGCAACTACCGGCGCAAACAAAAAATAAAAATGTTGCTGATGCAGCAGGAAGAAAAAAGATTGGCCGTTGAAGCTGTAAAAGATGCTGAGGAAAACGAACGGAAACGGATTGCTGCAGATCTGCATGATAACCTGGGCGCTTATGCCGCGTCCATTGCCTCCAATCTCGATTATATATCCGTTTTACCGGGGGATGAAAAAAATAGTAATGCCTTGCAGGAACTTCGCACCAACTCACAGTCTATTGTATCACAGTTAAGCGATACGATCTGGGCGCTCAATAAGGAATCTCTTTCATTAACGGCGATCAGCGACAGGATCAAAGTCTTCCTGCAACGCATTGGCCCCAGCTATCCCGGCTGGAAACTGGATGTGGCAGAAAAGATCGCTACCGATCATTCGCTTCCCCCATCCCAGGCTTTTCATTTATTCCAGATCGTACAGGAAGCTATTATCAATGCCGTAAAACATAGCGGGGGACGAAACGTGCAGGTGCTCATAGAAGGCGGAATTTCCTGGAAAATCGTTATCGCTGATGACGGAAGAGGAATGAGTGAAAAGGGGCGTAGTAAAGAGGGCGGTAACGGGCTGTTGAATATGAATAGCCGGTCACTGGAATCGGGGTGGAATATTAGCTGGCAGGAAAATAGCCCCTCCGGAGTAAGAGTAAATATAGAACCTACTACAAATTGACTATTTTTAGAATAGCCGGATAGCCGGATATTTATCACTAATTCTTCAAAGACCTCAGTTTTCGGTTCAGTTCCTGGTTAGAAGGGCGAACACTATCAGTAATATATTTTCACAATAAACTTTATAACCAGGCATTCTTAAAAAATTTAAACACTACTGACCCGAAACCAGGAACATTGAACCAGAAATCCGAACTTCCATATACTAACTAATGTCCCGTATGAGTTTCAAAATAGCCTTAGCAGAAGACAACCATGTTAACCGTAATACTTTTATGCAGAAAATAAAAGTATCCGGTAATCTGCAACTTATATTTTCAGCCAATAACGGGAATGATTGTCTTGAACAATTAAAAGGGCTGCCACATCATTTATTACCACAGGTGATCTTCATGGACCTCGAAATGCCCGAAATGGATGGTATAGAAACCATCCGTATAGCTAAAGCCATTTACCCCCAGATCCATTATATTGTATTGACTGTATTTGATGACGATGAAAAAATTTTCGAAGCTATTAAAGCGGGTGCTTCGGGTTATTTATTGAAACATGAACCAGCGCTGATACTCGAGGATGCTATTGTGAATGTGCTGGAGACAGGCGGCGCACCAATGAGCCCGGCTATTGCAAGAAAAACACTGCAGCTGCTCAGCCGCACATTAGAAGCAACCGGAATTGCGGCTACCAATGCCATGCCCTCGAGTATAACCGACAGGGAACAGGAGATCCTTCAGCACATGATAACCGGCTGGGATGCCAAACGGATCGCTTCTGAGCTTTCCCTCAGTGTGTTAACTGTAAGGAAACATATTGCTAATATTTATGATAAACTGCATGTAAATTCCCGGGCGCAGGTCATTACCCTGGCGCATAAAAATAAATGGGTATAATGTTCAGGTCCCCGGTTTGTGTTTCAAGTTCATTGCTCTAACACAGAGAGAAAAACCGCCCGAAAATGGTTTTGTAAAAAGTGATTTTTTAAAAAAGGACGCGAATCAAGAACCCGGCATTTGAACGGAGAACCTGAACTAGAGTTTGGAACTTAATGCGGGCAAACTCCTATCTTCGCCGTGCCAATCAATTCTGAAATCGTAAATCTGGAACTAGTACATGCTTCCCAAGTACAAACGCATTCTTCTTAAACTTTCCGGTGAATCATTAATGGGTGATAAGAGTTTTGGAATGGACTCAACAGTAATAGGTCAATATGCCCAGGATATCAAATCTATCACGGATCTTGGTGTCCAGGTCGCTATCGTGATCGGCGGCGGCAATATCTACCGGGGAATGAATGAAGCGGAAACCGGAATAGAAAGGGCACATGGCGACTATATGGGAATGCTGGCAACGGTTATCAATGGCATGGCCCTGCAGGCCGGATTGGAACGCGTTGGGGTATATACAAGGCTGCAGAGCGCCATCAAAATGGAGCAGATAGCAGAGCCCTATATCCGCAGGAGGGCCATCCGTCACGTAGAAAAAGGCCGTGTGGTGATCTTTGGAGCAGGCACAGGTAATCCTTATTTTACAACAGATACAGCTGGTTCATTGAGGGCTATCGAGATCAATGCGGATGTGATCCTGAAAGGAACCAGGGTAGACGGTATCTATACAGCGGATCCCGAAAAAGATCCTACCGCAACCAAATACGAAAAGATCACTTTCCAGGAATGCCTGACAAAAAATCTGCGGGTGATGGATATGACAGCTTTCACACTTTGCATGGAAAATAATCTGCCGATCATCGTTTTCGATATGAATAAAGAAGGGAACCTCCGCCGCGTGGTGACGGGAGATAAAGTGGGAACGCTCGTAACAGCCTAACAGACAATCTTACTTTACTTTATCAGGTTTTTAAAGGTTGGGACTATATAAGCTGTAATCTCTGAAAAGGGGATAAAAATGTTGATCTCTCCCATCGAAAAAGGCCCTATTTCATAGGGCAAATAACCAAAACCAATACCCTTCGAAGTCAAATAGAAATTATCGGTGGCATGCAGGGCATTTTCAAAAAGCCCAGCTTCTGTAAGTGGCGCATTGTCTGCTATCATGTACTGTTTCCGGAAATTTTTCTCCAATAGTTTTGGTAATTGTTTAATGCCGGCCGGTGTAAGCACATTAGAAAGTATAAGCTTCTTATTGGTAGACAGGTCTATGGAAAAATAGCTTGATCCATGGTTGCCATGAGCCCCGCCCATATAACCATAGTACCATTTTACAAGGGTCAGTAACTTTTCTGAATGGTAGACCACCATCAGCCGGTCTATTTGCTCCAGGTTATAGGAGTAGGAAAGTTCAGCGATCTCGCTGTCTGCCACATTTTTATTATCCCTGATATAACCTTCCATAAAACCTTTCTTATTCGCTAAAAAAAGCTGCCCGATCGGCTGGGTGTTGGTTTTCCCTTCAAATTCTTTTACAATCATGTTTTTAATATAGCTGGCAGCACCACTGTTTTCCTTTGGCCACACAGCAGAAGCCTCAAATGAAGCAACTGGCGACTCCTTCATGGCTGGCCGCAGAAGGGTGTTGCCAGTAGTATACACCAGGTCAAAATGAAGGGAGGCCGATGGATTTTTTTCGGAAGCTGTTACGGGTAAGCTTTTACCGTCTGCGTTTTTCTGCCAGTCGCCGCTCAGAACCGCTCCCGTTACAGAAATAGTAAAAGTCTCATCTCCTTCATCAGGGGAACGGCCAATCGTAAATAAACTTATTTTATTTCTCTTTGATGTGGTATCGTCACCGGTAAAATAAACCGGTTGCCCGGTTTTATCATAGTAGTAATATCCGGCATAAGAATGTCCTGTCTTATGGAGGTGAATAGTAATGGGATATTTCCCAATCGCACCTGAAAAATGCCTGTACCAGCCTGCATCCTGGGTAAATCCGGAAAGGAATAAAAATAAAGTAAATACCAGCGAAACAGCCCGCCTTAATACGCTCATTTTTTAAATAAAGCTTTTG
>CAZGSG010000014.1:33168-39253 GCA_964528095.1 uncultured Terrimonas sp. | reverse complement strand
AATATCAAAATCAAGAAGAAGGTTCAATGCAGCAAGACAAACTACCAATATGGAAAAACCAATACCCAGGGGAGTACTTGCATTGGTAAATGCTCCGACAGTTGTATTAAATACAGCAAATGCTATCCATTGTACAAGGTAAAAAATACCTATACTAATGGTAGCAATGGTTATAACGGACCTGAATTTATTAGTTACTTTGATAATGCGTGTGTAGTATAAAACATACATCACCAATGTTACTATCAACGTCAAACCAACGGCTTGCATTACAATACCCGGGTAACTCGTCCTGAACGCGTAGTCATACCAGGCAGAAACAGATCCTACAAACAATCCTTCCAGTATTGCAAAAGCAGGAGCAAGGTAAGGAGACCATTGTTTTTTAAATGCCATTACCAGCGCCAGCGCCAAACCACCAAAAACACCTACAAGCATTAAAGGCATTGGATCACTTCCCTTATAAAACTGTGACCAGGAAAACAGGGTTGAACCCATCATCAACATAAAAAGAACGCCGAATTTATTCATCGTACCCCGAATGGTCATTTCCTCGCCAAGCGTAATACCCTGCAACACTGTTCCTTCAAAAGCAGATGATTTTAATGTTGGATTTCCCGATTTGAATAATGACATAGTGGTTTGTCTTTTGATGATTATAAAATTTGCTCTTTTCCAGCTTCTCAAATGTATATAAAACTGCCGGAAAATCAAATAGTTGCCTTGTTAATAATGCCAGCGCACAAATGCCTCCATAGCAGCATAATGCGTAAGGCCCAGATCGGCGTAAATACCTGCCGTGGCCGCATTTCTCTCCTCAGCCCGTTGCCAGAACTCCCTCGAGTCGCTTCCCTGAAACGGTACCATGTCTTTTTGAGACTGGTGGATAAAAATGCCAAACCTCTTTTTCATTACCTGATCCGGACTCATCGGAATGGCCATTTCTATTTCTTCTATATTCCATTCCTGCCAGGCTCCCTTGTATAACCAAAGCCAGCAGTCCCTGATCCAATCAGCCCCGGAAGCTTTAATCCTCTTAAGCGCCTCAAGTACGACATGGAAACAAACGATATGTGTACCGTGGGGATCGGCAAAATCACCGGCGCAATAGATTTGTTGTGGCTGCAATTTATTCAATAGTTCAATGGTGATTTTCACATCTTTTTCACCCATTGGCTTTTTCTCGATTGTTCCCGTTTCATAAAAAGGAAGGTTCATGAAATGGATATTGTCATCAGGCAATCCTACATAACGGCAGGTCGCTTTTGCCTCACCTCTCCGGATCAGGCCTTTAATTGATCGGATGGTAGGCGTATCTACCTGGTTGGATTGTTTCCCTGCTATAAAGCGGCGCGCATTCTGAAGGATCTTTCCCGATTTGCTGGTGTCAATCCCAATGATCTCTTCGAACCCTACCGCAAAATCCATAAATCTTGTCACAAACTCGTCAGTGACCGCAATATTACCGGATGTCTGGTAACCAACATGCACGTCATGTCCCTGGTCGTGCAAACGCTGGAATGTGCCTCCCATGCTGATAATATCGTCATCAGGATGAGGAGAGAAGATGATTACCTTTTTGGGATAGGGAGAAGAGCGTTCTGGATGGCCGGGAATAACAGCATCCGGCTTCCCTCCGGGCCAACCCGTAATGGAATCACGTAGCAGGTAATAAACCTGCAGGTTTATCTCATACGCATCGCCTTTTTCCACAAGGAGATCACTTAGCCCGTACTCATTATAGTCTTTATCTGTGAGGCTCAATACCGGTTTCTTTAATTTCAGAGCCATGTTGACCACCGCTTTCTTGATCATTTTGGAAGTCCACTCGCAATCACCGGTAAGCCAGGGTGATTTATTCCTGGTAAGGTCGGCAGCGGCAGCTTCGTCTACAACAAAAGTCACGCTATTGTGATTCTGTAATAATGATGCCGGCACCTGCTCCGTATCATCGTCCTCCGCCGCTTTTTTTATCACTGGCGCTTTTGCCGGCCCCCAGGCCAGCAGAACAATTCTTTTAGACTGGAGAATGGTACTTATTCCCATAGTAATGGCCAGACGGGGAACCTGGGAGATATTTGCAAACTCGTAGGCATTGGCCATACGGGTTGAATTATCCAGGGTAATCAATCTCGTCTTTGAATAAATACCGGAACCCGGTTCATTAAAACCAATATGGCCATTATTACCAATACCTAATATCTGCAGATCTATTCCACCCGCATCACTGATCTTTTGCTCGTAGGCCAAGCATTGTGACTTAATATTTTCTTTATTTATTTCTCCATCGGGAATATGTATATTCCTCGGATCAATATCAATATGATCAAAAAGATGTACATGCATAAAACGATTATAACTCTGCAGTGCATTTTTTTGAATCGGGTAA
Source organism: uncultured Terrimonas sp. (assembly GCA_964528095.1). GTDB lineage: Bacteria > Bacteroidota > Bacteroidia > Chitinophagales > Chitinophagaceae > CAZGSG01. The sequence continues at coordinate 36,864 of CAZGSG010000014.1, read as the reverse complement.
TATTCGTCGAGATTGAAGGTGATTACATTCTTGAAACTCAGTTTTTCCTCCCGGTGCATTCTTACTAACTCCGCATATAATGTGCGCGGGGTTGAACCTGTAGCCAGCCCCAATACACATTTTTCTTTTTTCTTCTGTTTTTCCCTGATCAATGCGGCAATCTCTTCCGCTACATAGTTTGATCCTTTTTTGATATCAGGAAAAATCTTCACAGGTATTTTTTCAAAGCTGTCAGATAAGTCGATGCCGGAGATTTTTTTTGCCATAAATTATATCAGGTGTTTAATCACGCTCAAATATATTAAAATGTGGAGAGGAATTTTACTTAACTGTAATAGAATGCTTAAATAACAGCAAAGAAATACCATGCAGAAAACAGCATCAATAGCCTCTTCAGCGTTTTGATCGCCTGGCTCATCAGGTTTCGGGCTACCTGGTAATTGATGCTCATAATATCACTGACATCCTCATAACTAAGTTCCTGGTATATTTTGAGATAAATGATCTCCCGCTGGCGTGAAGGCAGTTGATTCAAGGCATCAATCACTCTTTTTGTTTTATCCTTATTTTCCTGTTGTTCTACCAGAAAATTCTCGTGACTCATCTCAAAAAGAATGTTCTCAGCCTGGCCATCCACGTATTCTTTGTCAGCGCTGTACCGCTGCTTTTTAAAAAGTTTATACTTCAACGCTTTTAAGAGATAGGCTTTAACCGATTGAATTTCTGGCCGGGCATTGCTTTGCCAGATTTCCGCGAAAAGGTCCTGTATGGAATCTTCCAGCAGGTTTTGATCAGGACATATCTTACTGCCATATTTTATGAGAATAGGGTAGTGAATAGAAAATAGTTTACCTAATGCATCACGATCCCCGTTCTTCAGGGCATTCCAAAGTACTATATCAGTATGATCTATTTGCAATATGAGTGTTTCTTAAAAGCAGTATTCAACCTATTCCATACCGGAATCGGGTTACAGACAGTCGTTAATCCGTGATGAAGTTAAAAAAGTTTTGAAAATACCATTACAAAACTTAGGAAGACGACACTTATTGAAAATACAACGCGTTTTTATGATCAAGAATTTTAGCGGACCAGAAGATGTTATAGCCGATGAATCATTCCAGGCATGGTTTTTTAAACAAAACGAAGAAGCCGTTTCCGAATGGGAGAACTGGCTTGAGTTGAATCCTGACCGTTTGCCCATAGTAGAACAGGCTATACAGCTAATGTCGGCAATCCGCATAAAAGAAGCCGGTGTACCGGCTTTGCGTACAGAAGAAGCGTATGCAAACCTTCAAAAAAGAATCGATACCGATAATAAGGAAACGCCGGTTGTACCACTCTCCCGGAACAAGGTCAAATGGTGGCTTAGTGCGGCCGCGGCTGTTTTATTGATAGTAGGGGCCATCAGCTTCTGGAAATTTTCACCAGCAACATCTTCGATCAATGCGCAATATGGCCAGGTAAAATCCCAACAATTACCCGATGGATCTCTTATGATGCTGAATGCCAATAGTACCGCCAAGTTGGGCACTGAATGGAATGAAGCCAATGACCGGGAAGTTTGGCTGGAAGGAGAAGCCTTTTTTCATGTGACCAAGACCCCAAAGAAAAACAGGTTTATTGTTCATACCAACCAGTTGGATGTAATCGTAACGGGCACACAATTCAACGTTTGGACACGCAATAATAAAACCAGTGTGTTGCTTACAGAGGGTAGTGTAACGATCAGAACAGCCGATGGAAAAGAAACCAAAATGTTGCCAGGAGATTTTGTAGAAATAAACAATAGCAACCTGGAGAAAAAGACAGTGAATGAGGAAAGCGTACTTGCCTGGAAAGAAAACAAGATACTCTTTGATAATACATGTATGACTGATGTAGGAAGGATCATCAACGAACATTATGGAGTAAAAGTGACCATTTCAGATAAATCACTCAATGCTGTCACTATCAGTGGTATGATGGAGAACGATAACCTGGATATATTATTGAAATCACTGGAGGCGACGAATGACTTCAAGATCACGCACAAAAACAACGAGATCTTCATTTCCAAACCTTAATATAATTGCTTTAAACTACTGCAAAATGAGATATACAAAAACCTTCTATCCCCTTGTATTGTGCCTGACCGCAGCCCAGCTATTTGGCCCGTTCAGCTCGTCAGCCCAGGGTGGGCTTGCCTATTCCAGCTTAAAAACAAAACCCTCTTTTTATCAGAAGCAAAAAAATGAAGACCCCAACGAAAAAAAGGCATTGTTTTCTGTCCTGAAAGATTTAAATAAAAAGAAGGGCATTTATTTTCTTTTTTCACAGGAAAATATCAGCAGCAAGTTGGTGAATCCTGTAAAGAATGAAAACGACGAGATCGGTAAAATACTCGACCAGGTATTGAACAATACAGGGCTTAAATACAAAAAAATATCGGCTAATACTTTCGTTATCCTGAATGCAGAAGAAAAGCCGAACAACCAGGCAGATTACATGCAATTGCCGGGAATGGAAAAAAATACCCTACAGCAACCTTTGCCTTATGAGCAAATGACAGGTAAAATAACAGATAACAATGGTGTGGCATTGGCCGGCGTAAGTATCCGTGTAAAGGGTACATCAAGAGGTACGAGTACCAATAACAGCGGCAGTTTTACACTTGACATTAATAAGGGAGATGTATTGGTCATTTCTTCTGTTGGATATGATACAAAAGAAGTGGTCGTTGGTGATGATAAAACCATGAACATATCCCTCACGCTCAACAACCAGCAAATGAGCGAAGTTGTAGTGACCGCATTGGGAATTAAGAAAGAAAGAAAAGCGTTAGGGTATTCTGTATCAGAAGTGAAAGGTGAAGAACTTACGAAAGCAAGGGAAATAAACATGGCCAATTCATTAGTTGGCAGAGTGGCCGGTGTAAATGTAAGTTCTGTATCAGGTGGTCCAGGTTCTTCTACAAGCGTTATTATCCGGGGAGTATCCAGTCTTTCGGGATTGAACCAGCCATTGTATGTGATCAATGGAGTACCAATGACAAATGAATTAAACACCGGCAATAACCTGAATAATACAAAGGGACAGTATTATAACTCCTCTGACCTGGGTGATGGTATTCAGAATATAAACCCCGATGATATTGAAACCATCTCTATACTAAAGGGTGCAGCGGCTTCTGCTTTATACGGATCAAGAGCAAAAGCAGGTGTTATCCTCATTACCACCAAAACAGGTAGTGGGAAAGGGACATTGGAATTTAATTCAAACTTCGTGACTGACCAGGTGATCGATGTTACAGACTGGCAATACCAGTATGGCAATGGCTCCAACGGATTAAAACCCACAACTGCGCTTGCAGCTTATGATGCTGGTAATTCAAGCTGGGGAGCAAAACTGGATGGCTCAAGTGTGGTACAGTTTGATGGTGTATCACGCCCTTATTCCGCTCAAAAAGGAAATATTGGCAGGTTCTATCGTAACGGTAATACATTCACTAACACCCTGTCTTTTGGAAAAGCTTTTGATGGGGGAGCGGTTCGGTTTTCAGTAAGTAATCTTACCAACAACTCAGTGCTTCCAAATTCCGGTCTTGACAGAAATAGTTTTAATCTTTCTACAAACTTTAATGTAGTAAAAGGCCTGACCATTGATGCAAGAGCAAATTTTGTAAGTGATAAAGCTACCAACCGCCCTATACTGGCA
>CAZGSG010000014.1:1081-33158 GCA_964528095.1 uncultured Terrimonas sp. | reverse complement strand
GGAAATTCCAGACAATGTTCCTGCCAAGCAGCCTCGACGTGAATACGCTTAAGCCTGGCACCAAGGCCAATGGAGATGAATTGCTTTTTACTAATAATACCTATGCAACCAACCCCTGGTTTGCAACCAGCAAATTCATTAATAATACTGTGCGAAACCGGTTGATTGGCGCTGTGAGCGCAAGGTATACATTGGACAATGGTCTTTTTGCTCAGGTACGTATAGGCCGTGATTATTATTACGATAGATATACCGGTGTGGTTCCGAATGGCACAGGTTATTACGCACAGGCATTCCGTAATATAACAGAACAGTATAATCGGGTATCTGAACTGAATACTGATCTATTGATCGGCAAAACCTTTAAGGCTGGCCCCAATTTTTCTATTACAGCAAATGCCGGAGCCAACCTCATGAAATATAAATCCGAAGGAACGGTGGAAGGAGGAACTGATTTTGCAGTCCCTTATGTATACACCATTCTCAACGCAAAAAATAAAACAATTGAGTATACCGATTTCCGAAGCGAAATACAATCGGTATATGCTACGGTCGACATCGACTATAAAGGTTTTCTTTTCCTGAATGGATCAGGTCGCACAGACTGGTTTTCAACTCTTGCTCCTTCTGATAAACTGGATATCTTCTATCCATCGATCAATGCTTCCTTTGTATTTACCGAGTTTTTAAAACCAAGCTGGTTAAGTTTTGGTAAACTTCGTATGGGTTGGGCAAATGTTGGTGGAGCTACTTCTCCCTACCAAACCCTGCTCAATTATGGATTATTCCCTCAACAACTAAACGGGATGCCATTGGGAAATATTACCAATACGGCTATTCCTAATAACAAACTCATTCCTTCCAATGCAAGCGAGATCGAAATCGGTACCGAACTACGTTTGTTTAATAACAAGGTTGCTGTAGATGTAGCCTGGTACAATAAAAAATCAAAGAACGAGATCCTGGAATCTCCAGCATCAAATACATCAGGCTATACGGGTGTGATCCTGAATATTGGCCAGTTACAAAATAAAGGAGTTGAATTCCTGGTGACAGGTAAACCTGTATCTGTAGTGAACGGGTTCAACTGGACAACTTCATTGAATGGTTCTATCAATGACAATACCGTAGTTTCTCTTACGGAAGGCCAGGCTGAGCTACCAGTTGCCATTTCCAGGACAGGTATCGGGTTTACCCGGCAGATTGTTGGAATGGCGGCTAACCAGGTGATGGCTTTCGATTATAAATATGATGCTGCAGGAAAAATAGTGGTGGCTGCAAATGGCATTCCTGAACAGGGAGACCTGAAAGCCTGGGGTTCTGCCTATAGCAAACAGACGCTGGGATGGAATAACGAATTTGGTTATAAGAACTTTAGCCTCGCCTTCCTTATCGATGGAAAATTTGGTGGAAAGATCTTCTCTGCAACTGATTACTATGGTTATTTCTTTGGCTTGCATAAAAATACATTACCAGATAGGGAAAAGAATTTTAATCCTAATCCGGGACCAGCTACCAATGCACAGGCTTATTATACCCAATTGGCCGCAAATGTCTCCAGTCAATTTGTATACGATGCAAGCTTTATAAAATTCAGGCAGTTTACATTAGGCTACAACTTACCAGCCAGGATGTTTAATAATAAGATCAAAGGCGCTTCTCTCAATCTTGTTGCAAGGAACCTGTTTATTATCATGAAAAAGACAGACAATATCGATCCTGAAGCCAGCTATTCAGGATTTACTCAGGGACTTGAACTGGGCGGTGTGCCTCCAACAAGAAGTTATGGTCTGAACCTTAATGTGAAATTTTAATTCATCAACTTAACTCTACTGTAATGAAAAATAAATTTATAAAAACAATCGCGCTGTTTTCTGTGATCGTTAAGTTGTACAGCAGTTGCACGAAGAAATTTGATGAATTGAATACGGATCCAACAGCCTATAATCCTACTAATTTCAATCCCAATTATCTCCTAACTACGGCCCAACTTGCCTATACTGGTAGTTTTGACTTTAGTTACGAGACCTGGAGGGGTAATCTTATATATTCATCCACACTGATGCAACAATTTTCGACAGTAATAGGCTACTGGGCAGGGGATAAGTATATTCTCAATTCAGATTACACTGCAGCATACTGGCAGGTTGCATTTCCTGAACAGGTTAAGCCAATTTCTGATTTGGTAAAATTTACCGAAGGAAAAGAACAATATAAAAACCTGTACCAGATTGGCAGACTCATGCGTGCCATGATCCTTCAAAGGATCAGCGATCTTTATGGAGATATTCCTTATTTCGATGCGGGCCTTGGATACTATAATAATGTCTATTTTCCTAAGTATGATAAACAACAGGACATTTATACAGACCTGCTGAAGGAAATAGAAGACGCAGCTTCCAAACTGGATCCAGCAGCTGATAAACCAACAGGTGATGCTTTTTATGGAACCGCATCTGACCAGATTGAAAAATGGAGGCGTTTTGGATATACTTTGTTACTGCGTGCAGCAATGCGTTTATCCAAGGCTGATCCTGCACTGGCTCAAAGCACCGTAGCAAAAGTAATCGGTAAGACCATGCAAAGTAATAGCGATAATGCTTTCCTGAAACATGATGCAGCCGGGGGGCGCCCAACGGTGAACAGGAATTTCCAGGTATTGCAGGGGCAACCGGAAGCAGACTATGTAAAATGGTCACAAAAGCTGATCGATTTTTTAAAGACCAACAATGATCCGCGTTTATCCGTCATAGCTGAAGTAGCAAATGGAGACAAAACTGCTGCCAATCAAAAAGGAATGCCGAACGGTTATGATCTGAGTGGGGTTGCGGGTAGAGATATTTCTTCAGCACCCGGGTATACAGGCATGGCGAATTATTCCAAACCAAGCTCTTACCTGAATAAAATAGATGCGCCTACTTTTATTTTAACTTACGCGGAATCAGAACTTTTACTGGCAGATGCCGCAGCGAGATTTTCGATTGCAGGATTGACTGCGGCTACTTCTTATAATAACGGCGTAAAGGCGGCCATCACCTATATGGCCCCTTATGATGCAGCTGCGGCTATTACTCCCGCTGCAGCAGATGCTTACCTGCTCGCGCATCCGTATGTGCCTGCAAGTGGTCTCACCATGATCAATACACAATACTTTGCGCTAACGGCTACCATGCTCGATTTTTACGAAGGCTGGAGCAACTGGAGAAGAACAGGTATACCAGTTCTGACACCAGTTGTTTATCCTGGAAATGCAACAAACGGTACTGTACCACGCCGGTTCCCTTATCCTTTGGCTGAAGCCAATACCAATCCTACTAATTATAAAACGGCGCATGATGCAGTACCAGGTGGTGATCTTCTATCGGGTCGTGTATGGTGGGATAAACCGTAGCTAAGAAATAAAAGAGGTAATGAGGCGGGGAGACGGGTTTAAAAAAAAGTGGGTGCTAATTTTTCTTTCTATTGTCAAAAAAGTAAATAACTAGCCAGAGCAGGCAGTAACAGTGTAATAAGCAGTAAAGCCCTTCCGTTTCCGGTAGGGCTTTTTTGGCTAAGAGATAATGATGAGAAAAATAGTTTACAACTGAAGGTCATTGACTTTTAAATCAGTTGTGTTTTTCTTTGGCTTTGTCTTACTTACTTTAATTCGAGTTCATCCACGAATAGCCATGCTTTATGTCCAGCACCCGGCATGCCGTCCGGGATAACGCCTGCATTGAGGATTGTTATTTTGAGATATCTTGTATTGACTGCTTTTTCGAGCGTGATCGTTGCTTTTGTTTTATCAGCAGCTTTGGTAATTGACACTGCCGATTGCAAAGGAGTAAAAGTTTGACCGTCTTCCGACTGGGCGATATTAATACCACCGGGAAAATAAATCCAGCTGCCTTGTTGTTCATACGTATGAACAATTATTTCGTTAATCGGGGTAGTAGATCCCAGGTCTAGCACGGCCTCGCAATCCTGTCCTTCGAAACCAAGGAATTCTTTGGAGCGAGCAAGTCCTTTTTCATTCTGGATACCATTTACCAATGTGAATGGGCCATCGCCAGGATAGTTTTTTGCAGCCGGGTAGGTCAATAAGATCTTTTTACCTGTGGCTTTATTGACAATTATATTCTGAGTGATCACCTTTCCTTTCACTGCCCCGTTGACAACCATCCAGGAGGTTATTGTTCCGTTTGCAGTAATAGGAAAGGGGTTCATATACCTTTCCCCCCCGGTTGGTTTTACTGTCCAAGCTGAATTGCTGTCATGTATTTTGTAAAAAACCTGGGCATCGCCTTGTTTGGTTTCCAACTTCATTTGCAAACCGTTATTGTCAACAGCAGGCAAGACAGTCGATTTCAGATCGAAATAAGCATTACTATAATGTGCCTTCCAGAGATCATACCGCTTGAATTGGGTTCTGAGTCGTTGTTCAAAATCATCCCAGTTCCTTTTTTCTTTAGGGCTCCAGACCACTTCACTCAGCGCAGTCATCCTTGGGAAAACCATGTATTCTACTTTTGAAGGGTATTCAATGTACTCCGTCCATAGGTTGCCCTGGGCGCCTAATACATATTTTGCCTGTTCTTCATTGAGCACTGCAGGTACCGGCTCATAGCCATATGTTTTTTGTACTGTTACATAGCCACCGATCGTTACAGAGTCTTCATTTTCACTTTGTGAATAGTCCAGGTAAAGCCAGCTGGTAGGTGTCATTACCACATTATGATTGTCCCGGGCGGCGGCAATGCCTCCCTCTTCACCACGCCAGCTCATCACACTCGCATTAGGAGCAAGACCACCTTCCAGTATCTCATCCCAGCCAATAATCTTTCTTCCTTTCCCATTTATATATTTTTCTATCCGCTGGATAAAATAACTCTGCAAGCCATGCTCATCTTTTAAGTCTCTCTCTTTGATCAGTTGCTGGCAAAAAGCAGAACGTTTCCAATTGGTTTTGGGGCATTCGTCGCCACCGATATGAATATACTGATAAGGGAAAAGAGCCATTACTTCATCCAGCACGTTTTCAAGGAATTTGAATGTATTTTCAGAAGGAACGAATACATCATCATACACCCCCCAGCTTTGAACTACTTGCTTACCCGTACTATCTCCACCCCAGGCGCAGGCCTTCGGATAATATTTCTTAGTAGGCTCCTCCGGAAAACAACTTAATTCAGGATATGCTGCTATCGCAGCACTGGCATGACCAGGCATTTCGATCTCCGGCACCACGTCGATATACCGCTCACCGGCATATTTGACAATTTCCCTGATCTGAGCCTGTGTATAAAACCCACCATACCTTTTATTATCATTTCCTGTACCGGGATAACGACCAATGATCGTTCCATTACGCCAACCACCTACTGAAGTTAGTTTGGGATATTTTTTTATTTCTATCCGCCATCCCTGGTCATCAGTAAGATGCCAGTGAAATTTATTGAACTTATGTAAAGCAAGATAATCGAGATATTTTTTTATGAAAGAAACGGGAAAAAAATGACGGCCCGCATCCAGCATCATTCCACGATAGGTAAATCTTGGAGCATCCTGTACGGCTACTGCCGCCACTTTCAACACAGAAGCTTTATTTACTGGCAGCAATTGTATCAGTGTTTGTATGCCGTAGAAAGTACCGGCATAGGTATCACCTTCAATAGAGATACCCGTTGGGCCAGCCTCCAGGTTATAGGCATCTTTTTCGGGAGCTTTTATAAACTTCCGGGTAAAAAGCCGGATAGCGTTCTTTGCCGTTCCTTTTTTTACAGGTAATACAAATCCATATACCTGGCGCAGATAGAGATTCAAAAAATCTGCAGATTTCCTATCAGCTTCATCCTGCAACACGATCGGCGTGTTCCTGCTTATACTGAAACTACCTTCTTTTACAGTTAATGATACCGGTTGGGGAATGATTTGTACCTGCTGCGCTCGTATTACAACAAAAGAACATAAGGACAGGGCCAATAAAAGAGTTATTCGCATAAAAAGTCTTTAACTGAAGTGCCAATTTAAGACTTTGTGTAATGCAATGATCCCCGTTTTTTGAAACAACCGATTGTCTTATTTTATTTTAATACCGGTAATACGATATTACTGCTGTTATTTGAATCATGATGAATACGAATAGTAGCTTTTTGAAAATCACTTTCGTTCATTTCCGAGATCTTTCCGAACTTTTGTGGGTTACGGTCCACCAGCGGGAACCAACTACTTTGCACCTGTACCATAATGCGATGGCCTTTTTTAAATGTATGTGCTATTTCATTCAGCTTAAAGGCTATTTTTTCTACTTTATCTTTTTGAAATGGCTGTGGTACGGAAAAACTATTGCGAAACTTACCACGAAATACTTCAGCCCTTACCATTTGCTGGTATCCGCCCATTTGTTTGGGACGTTGTGTAGCGTCCGCGGCCGGAAGAAAACTTCCTTCGGGCCACACATCGATCACTTTTACGATAAAGTCTGCATCAGTTCCGGTCATGGATACAAAAAGGTTGGCAGCTATTTCACCGGTCAGGGTCATATCTTCTGTCAAAGTATCTGTTTGAAAAAATAACACATCCGGTCTTTGTGAAGCAAACCGCTGGTCTTCCGCCATGTATTCATTATTCCTTCTGCCGGCGATCACCGAAGTATAAGGTACAGGCCTGGCCGGATCGCTGATATATTCACTTACTCCTTTCGAAGTTGGTTTATTTACAGACAAACCATTTTTTGATTGTAAGTAATAGGGGACAGGCTGGCTATTGACAGGCGGCCAGCTGGCATAATTTTTCCATTGATTGGAACCTGTTTCAAACACGGTGACTTCCGCCTGGTCAAAACTTCCTTTGTCTTTTAAATAAGAGGCAAAGAATTTAGACTCGATCTCTTCCTGGTAGTATTTATTCAGGTCTGCACCAAACTGGTAATCGCTAAAGGATTTCCAGGAGGGAGCTGCCCATGCACCATGCGTCCAGGGGCCCATGACAAGCCTGTTGTTATTTCCTGGCGATTGTTTTTCTATTGCTGCATATGTTTTTAATGCTCCATAGAGATCTTCGGCATCAAACCATCCTCCAACTACGAGCACCGCTGGTTTTATATTCTTTAAATGATTCTTGATATTTCTCGATTGCCAGAACTCATCGTAGGTATCATGCTTTACCACCTGCCGCCATACACTGTTTGAATCATAGAAATACGCGGGTGTATTCGCATTTTTTAATGGCCCGAGATTTAAAAAGAACTGGTAGGCATCACTGTACCTGGCCCTGAAAAAAGGTTGATAGCTTTCTCCATTGGCGGCTTTTGGTCCGTCGAAGCCACTGTAAAACCCAAAATTATCTAAGAGAAAAAAAGCGCCGTTATGGTTACAATCATCACCAATAAACTCATCCGACATAGGCGCCTGTGGGGATACTGCTTTTAATGCAGGGTGCGCGTCTGGCAATGCAGCTGATGAATAAAATCCCGGAAAAGAAATACCATAAATACCAACCCTGCCATTATTCTTTGAATTGTGGATCAGCCATTCGATCGTATCATACGTGTCGCTCGATTCATCCACATCTTTTTTTGACTTCTTCACTGTAATGGCAGGTGTCATCTCCCTGAAATTACCTTCGCTTTTATAACGACCCCTTGCATCCTGGTATACAAAAATATATTTGTCTTTCATCAATCCTGCATTTGGTCCAAGCCCGCGGCGATAATTATTTTCTCCATAGGGAAAACAGGAGTAAGGAGTTCGTTGCATGAGGATAGGATAGGCCAGGGAATTATCCCTGGGTGTATAAATGGCCGTATATAATTTAATCCCATCCCGCATCGTGATGTATTGCTCTGTCTTTATATAATTTTCCCGGACATACCCTGTATCCGCCTGGTTTTGCGCACAGGAGATCAGAGGCAACAGAAAAGAAAAAGCAATAACTATTTTTTGTCTCATCGTCGTTTTTTAAATAATACTGATTGATTTATTTCACTACAGGCAACTGTATACTACTACTATTTGCGGCATTGGTCATGATACGTATGGTCGCTTTTTGAAAATCTGATTCGTCACATGTGTAGATGTCTACGAATTTTTGCGGGTTGCGGTCTGCCAGCGGGAACCAGCTACTTTGCACCTGTATCATCAGGCGGTGGCCTTTTTTAAACGTGTGTGCGATATCCGGCAGATCAAATTTTACCGTCTCTGTTTTTCCGGGCTTAAAAGGCTCTGGCTTTGAAAAACTATTCCTGTATTTACCACGCATGATCTCGCCCCTTACCAACATCTGGTAAGCTCCCATCGGGTATGAACCGCCTACTCCGCGATTGGGTTGGTTAATATCCCCGGGATAGGAAAAGTTATCCGGGAAAACGTCAATGATCTTTACTACAAAATCGGCATCTGTTGTACTGATAGCTACTTTCAGGTTGGCGATTACCGGCCCTGCCAAAGTCAGGTCTTCCTCCAGTACCGGCGTTTGGAATGTCAATACATCCGGTCTCCTGGATGCAAAACGCTGGTCATCGGTCATGTATTCTCTTGTACGGCTGAAATGTACATCCTCTGTATAAGGAACAGGATGTGCCGGATCACTGATGTATTCAGCAGCGGCAGTTCCCGTTGGTGGGGCCGTCCAGGTCAATGCACCTCCTGGTGCAAAATAGATAGCTGTGGGTTGCATATCTGCGGGAGGCCACTGTGGCAACTTCTTCCACTCATTCGCGCCTGAAAAGAAAATAGTCGCCTCTGCCAGTTGCGGATCATCCCCTTTTCCTTTCAGGTAATAATTAAAGAATGGTATTTCGATATTATTCTGATAGTTGAAAGAGGTGTTGCTGCCAAATTTTACATTGCCAAGATAACTTCCATCCATGCTGGCCCATTGACCATGATACCAGGGGCCCATTACTATTTTGTTGTTGGTAGAAGGGCTTTGTTTTTCGATGGCCTTATATAAATTCCATGCACCAAAACAATCTTCCGCATCAAATAAACCTCCCACAACAAGCATAGCCGGTTTGATTCCGTACATGGCGGTGCGCGCATTTCTCGCTTTCCACCAGTCGTCATAGTCCGGGTGCGCATAAAGATCCTTCCAGAATTTAATACTATCACCAATTAATTGTCCCAGTTTTTTCAATGTTCCTGCTTCCAGGTAAAACTTATAGTTATCCCGCACGGGGAAAGTAAATCCGGGCGAACCAACTGCAGTGGGCTTCGGTCTTGGTTTTCCAAAACCGGAATAGAAACTGAATCCATCCATTTGCATGAACGCGCCATTATGGTGAAAGTCATCACCCATGAACCAGTCCGTAACTGGCGCCTGTGGACTCACAGCCTTTAGTGCCGGATGATTGCTCGCCGCCGCCATGGTAGAATAAAAACCCGGGTAGGATATACCCATTACCCCTACATTCCCATTATTGCCATTTATATTTTTTACCATCCAGTCAATGGCATCATATGTATCACTTGATTCATCAATATCCGTTTTTGAGTTCTTTTCTTTTACAAAGGGACGGACATCCACAAATTCACCTTCGCTCATCCAGCGCCCTCTTACGTCCTGCATTACGATGATGTAATTTTCCCTTGCATAATATTTCCAGTATCTGTTCCAAAGATTGGCCGTGTATTTATCTTCCCCATAAGGAGCACAGGAATAGGGCGTGCGCATAAAAATAATCGGGTGTTTCTCACTTTTATTTTTAGGAATATACATGGAAGTAAAAAGCCTGATCCCGTCGCGCATTGGGATATACTGCTCTTTTTTTGAATAGTTTTCAGCTATCCATAAGCTATCCTGTACATTGGATTGGGCAAGGCCCTGCCCAAAAAAAACAATTGCCAGAAGATGTGGAAGGATCAATTTTCTCATTGGTATTATTATCGGGGAGTGAATAATCAATTACGACAATGGTAACACAAGAAAGAGCTGAGTAAACGATCAGGCTTTATTTTCGTATTGCAGAAAATCGCTTTTCAATTCGTTGAACGCGATCCTGAAGTTGAAAAAATCATTCCGGATACTTGCATGATTATCCGGGATATTGATCTTATAGTCAGATGATTTATTCTCCCTGGAAGTGGCTGCCAGGTTCATTTTTTCGATCTGCATCCGATGTGTCAGCACGTCTATCGCTTCACGGGTGGCGCTCAATTTCTTTTCAAGCTTTTCTGCTTCTTTTGATTTGATTCCTTTTTCACCCTCGATGATCTCAGCGAGGCGGTCGTTGAATATCCTGATCAGGGTAATATCGAAATTCAGTTCGGCGATCCAAAGACGGTATTCCAGATGCAGGCTTTTAATTGATATTGTTTCTGCCATAGGTGGTATAAATTGAATGCTTCAAATTAAGCTATTTGGCTGAATACAAACTTATTCATGCATTTTTCACAGCTAATTTTTATTTCTTTGGTTAAGAGTTTAAATTTACGGAATCTCTTTACACATCAATCAATCAATTTATGGAATCCAATGATCAGATCGTACGGCGTTTTTATACAGCTTTTCAATCCCTGGACTACAGGACCATGCAGGATTGTTACAGCGATGATATCGTTTTCAGCGATCCGGTTTTTATGGTGTTGAAAGGAGATGAGGCAAAATATATGTGGCAAATGCTTTGTACGACTGCCAAAGACTTTAAACTGAGTTTTTCGGATATAGAACTGCTGGATGAAGAATATGCCACCTGCCAGTGGACGGCTTCCTATACCTTTTCCAAGACCGGAAACAAGGTTGTAAATAATATCAAAGCCTATATGAAATTAAAAGACGGCAAGATCATTGAACATAGCGACGCATTCCGGCTGAGTAAATGGATTGCGCAGGCGCTGGGCTGGAAAGGGGTACTGTTTGGATGGACTGGGTTCATGAAAAGAGCCATTCAAAAAAATGCTAAGATCAACCTCTTTAAATTCATCCAAAAACAGCAGCAGGCCCAGGGTGCATAGTCCACAGCATACGAATACAAACTGTGGACGATGACCAGGCATGCAGGATTAATCTTCCAGAACTCCGAATTTACCTGCATTGACATCAGCCAATGCCTGTTCGAGTTCTTCCCATTTGTTCATCAGGAAAGGTCCATATTGAGCAATAGGCTCATTGATGGGCTCGCCGGACAATACCAATAAAACAGTATCTTCTTCTGCCAGGACCGAGATCGTGCTTCCTTCATTTTTAAAAAGCACAAAATGATCGGCTGGCGCCTTTTCTTCATTGATCTCTGCGGCACCTTCTATTATCAGTGCGCCTGTATTAAACCCTGCAGGAAGATCAAATTCAAGACTGGCACCTTTTTTTATCCTGATATTATATAAATGCATAGGAGTAAAAGTAAAGGCAGGCCCTTTAGTGCCCTTGAACTCACCTGCAATCACTTCTACAACACCCATATCATTTGCCAGTACATGGTTTCCCATTTTACTTTTTGTGATCTCCTGGTATTTGGGAGTGGTCATTTTGTATTTCGCCGGCAGGTTTACCCAAAGCTGCACCATTTGAAAAAGCCCTCCTTCCTTACTAAAATTCTCTTCGTGATATTCTTTATGCAGGAGACCGGAAGCCGCTGTCATCCACTGTACATCACCCTCGCCAATCACCCCACTGTTACCCGCGCTATCATGATGTGCAATACGTCCATGATAGGCAATAGTGACCGTTTCAAAACCGCGATGAGGATGTACTCCAACGCCACGAGGTTCTTTTCTTGGCGAAAAATCAATCTTGGCATTATAGTCCATTAAAAAGAAAGGGCTCATTCTTTTTTTATCAATCAATCCGCCGCCGGGAAAAAAACTGTGTACCCGGAAGCCATCCCCAACCATATGCGCAGGGGGAGGAGCGATGACCGCTTCAACTTTTTTATAACTCATAGTATTATTTTTAGAATATGATATGTTTTTTAGTGTCAACGAACCATTGAACAAGTTCGTTTGACAGGGAGAGCAGCTAGAATGTACTGGTTGATTTTCTATTAAAATAATGGAACCAGCTATTCGGTACAATTCAAAGCGGGACGGATTATAATTCGATCAGCTTTTCCTGCACCACTTTTTCCGCCAGCCATATAAATTCGCTTGCAAAATTATGTACCGTGTTTTCAAAGGCCGGATCAATGAGATTTCCGTCTATATCAAACTTCTTATCCACTCCCGGTACTAAGAGCAGATAAGGTGATGCGACACCAAATAAAGCAGGTACCAATAATAATAATTGCTGTGCGGCACGCATTCCTCCCATTGTACCTGGCGAAGCGGTCACAATTCCAAATGGCTTGTGATGCTGCTTCGGAAAATGGTCAAGCAGGTTTTTCATTGCGGGAGAATAGCTGCCATTATATTCCGGCGTGGCCAGGATAAAAGCATCGGCAGCAAAAATCCTTTTAGAAAGAGGCCTAAATTCTTCTGGGGTCTTTTCCGGCGATACAAATATTGATTGAACAGCCGGGAGATTCCAGTCCTTCATATCAATAATACCTATTGTATGTCCGGTATTCTTCTGCAACCAGCTCTGTAAATACAAAACAACCCTCTTGGTCACACTGTGTGCCCGGGGGCTTCCGGAGATGATCTCAATTCTCATTTTTTGAATTAAAGGACAAAGTTAGTTAATCAATGTTTAAACATCAAATATTAATATCATCCTGTTTGTTAAAGTAAAAAAGGCTTCGCAAAGGTATTATCTACGTTTCCTTAATTTCGATGAACTTAAAGACATAACAATGATCAACCGGAGAAAGTTTATCCACACATCCGCTCTTACTTCTTTCGCAGGCCTGCTTGGGCAAAAGCTGTTTGCTGCTCCCGTGAATAGTAAAGGCAAGCCTGTAGTCATTTCTACCTGGGACGCTGGCCTGGAAGCCAATAAGGCAGCCTGGGCCATTCTTGGTAAAGGCGGACGGGCGCTGGATGCGGTCGAAGCCGGGGTGATGGTCACGGAATCATCACTCAATTGTTGTGTGGGACTGGGAGCCAATCCTGACCGGGATGGATTTGTAACACTGGATGCGAGTATAATGGATGAAAACTTCAATTGCGGAAGTGTGGCTTTCCTGGAACGGATCAAACACCCGATCTCCGTGGCAAGAAGAGTAATGGAAAAAACACCGCATGTACTGCTGGTTGGAGCGGGAGCACAACAGTTTGCCCTGGCTGAAGGATTTACGCTGGAGGAACAAAAACTATCCCCCAGTGCACAAAAAAGCTACGATAACTGGTTAAAAAACTCGGAATACAAATCGCCTGCGATCAATGTAGAGAGCAAAAAAGAACATGGTCCCTTTGCTCCGTCGCGGTTGGAAAACGGTGAATGGAATCATGATACTATAGGAATGGTGGCCATGGATACAAATGGTAACCTGAGCGGGAGTTGCACCACCAGTGGTGCTGGTTTTAAAATGAGAGGCAGGGTGGGAGATTCACCTATCATAGGCGCAGGATTGTATGTTGATAATGAAGTCGGGGCCTGTACTTCCACCGGACAGGGAGAAGATGTGATACGGGTAGCTGGCTCACATTCCGTGGTGGAAATGATGCGACAGGGCTTATCGCCTGAAGCAGCCTGCAAAAAGATCATTGAGCGCATAGTTCGTATCAAAAAAGATAAAGTAAAAGATATCCAGGTCGCATTTCTTGCCGTAAATAAAAATGGACAGGTAGGCGCTTTTGCAATCCACAAAGGGTTTGAATATGCGATCAAAACAAATACGGCAGAGCGGCTGGTCAAAGCGAAAAGCTGGTTTGATAAATAAGTTCGTTTGAAGATTTTAAGAGGCAATACTGAACCCCAAATAATGATCATAGAAATTGCAACATCCGATTTTTTAACTACAGCGGCGGCTGTAAAAGGAGGAGCAGACAGGATCGAATTATGCGCCAACCTGGGAGAGGGTGGCACAACCCCCTCATACGGTCATATAAAAAAATGCAGGGAGACCTTTGCAGTACCGCTATACCCAATCATAAGGCCAAGAGGTGGTGATTTTTTATTTTCCGCTGAAGAGTATTCGATCATGCAGGAGGATGTGAAACGGTGTAAACAACTTGGATGTGATGGGATCGTGATTGGATTATTGAACAGTGATGGTAGCATTGATATTAAAAGGACTGCTGCGTTGATCGAGGCCGCTTACCCGATGGGAGTAACTTTTCACCGTGCATTTGACCGATGCAGGGAGCCCTTCGAAGCGATGGAACAATTGATCAGCCTTGGTTGTGAAAGAATATTAACCTCTGGTCAAAAGCCCGTTGCGACAGAATCTGTAGAAATGATCGGAGAATTAAACAAGGCTGCCGCCGCACGCATCATTATTATGCCCGGCAGTGGTGTGAGAAAAGAAAATATTAAAATGCTGGCCGAACGAACGGGCTGTGTTGAATTTCATTCATCACTTAGGGAGAAATCAAACTCGAAAATGGAATTTATTCACCCCGCATTTGCCCATTCCGAAGAAAGTTATATGAACAATACAATAGATGTTGCCGAGGTCAGTGCATTGAGAAACGCGCTGATCAACTAAGTATGGTTTGCGGGATATTAATTAGTTTAATCTTATTTATTTTATAATGCTATGCGTACGATCATCTTACTTTTCTTTTCTAATATCTTCATGACCTTTGCCTGGTATTACCATTTAAAACATGAGGGATGGCCACTATGGAAAGCAATACTGATCAGTTGGTTGATAGCCCTTGTAGAATATTGCCTGGCAGTGCCTGCCAACCGACTGGGCCATGCGGGAGGATTTAATCTTTTCCAGTTAAAAATAATCCAGGAAGTCATTACCCTGCTTGTATTCGCCGTATTTGCTGTACTGGTAATGAAAGAAGCTTTTCACTGGCGGTATCTTGTCAGTTTCGCTTTTATATTAGGCGCTGTATATTTTATGTTCACCAAACGTTTCGGCTAAAAAATCAATTCTCTCTCTCCGATACTTCATTCCTGCGCCGGCTGCTTTTTTGTTTTTTTAACAACTCGGCTTTCACCTTATGAACAGTGGCGCTGATAATAAAAAGAATGCCCGTATTAATAGCGATACAGGATACAATACCCCAAAATGTCCAATCTTTCTGCTGATGGTCTCCAAGACAACCATATACGATGGCCAATACGCCAGCACTCATGAATAAAAGGCCGATAGCAGCGAGAAGGATAAATTTCGTTCCGTGTGTGTTTTGCATAAGCAGTTTGCAGGATAAGAGCTCAAAATTAGTAGAAATAATCTTTTTTTAATACAGGACAACCTAAACATGTTGCCTGATCGTCATTATTGATACTTTTGTTGATGTAAAGCAATTAATTATTTTCCCTAAATCCAGGAAATGAAAAAGATAATAACCCTTATATTTTTTTGCCAACTGATGATAAACGGTTTTGCGCAGCAGGCCCCGGAGGGTTTGTTCATTAATTCTAAGGCACCCGATTTCAAGGCTACCGATCAGCATGGAAAAGAAGTACGATTAAAGGATCTTTTGAAAAAAGGCAATGTCGTATTGGTGTTTTATCGCGGCCAGTGGTGTCCTTACTGTAACAGGTACCTCCAAAAACTCGAAGACTCCCTGCAACTTATCATCGACAAAGGCGCTACATTGATAGCTGTCACTCCGGAAAAACCTGAAAGCATTACGGAAACGGTCACTAAAACAAAAGCGGAGTATTCCATTCTTTACGATGATCAGCTCAAGATCATGAAAGCCTATGATGTAGAATATGAGGTACCGGAAAATACCCTTACCCGCTATCGCAATTCAGGAATAAAAATTGAAGAAAATAATGGAAAAAATGGGAATTTCCTGCCAATCCCGGCTACTTATGTAATAGATAAAGACGCAACGATCAGGTACCGGTTTTTTAATGCTGATTATAAAAAACGTCCTTCTGTAAAAGAGATCCTGGATAATCTAAAGTAATCGGCTCTTTTATTTTAATATCAGTTTCCCCACTTTCCCGTTCGGGCCTGCAAAATAAATAGCATAGCTCAGGCGTGAAATACGACAGGTATTGTAGGCTTCTTTGCTGATCCATTGCCAGCGGCGTCCCCCGTTTGTGGTAAGATCAACCCCGTTAAGCCCGCAACTGACAATATATTTTTGCGAAATATACTCCACACAACTACGGTATCCATGCGGTGGTACCTTGGGAGTTTTCCATTTTTTTCCGCCATTCAACGAATAGAAACAATTTTTTATTCTTGATGAATCGGCTGCAAAATCCCCACCTACAACAACTATTTTTTTACTGCCGAATAAATTTCCATTGTCATATACAGCAACCGAGTTGGCTCCCGTAGTTTCTTTACCTTGTATGACAGGAAGATTGATCACTTCGTTTTGTGTAAAAAGCCTTGATCTGCGACCGCCGCTAACTAAAAAGTAATGCCCATCTCTCAATAAACGGATATTGGTACCGCTTGCCGCGAAAAAGGCTTCTCCCGAATCTGCTTTTAACTTTTCACCGCCGGGGTTTACCTGCTGCCAGCTATTTCCGCCGTCTTTGGTTATCCCAAAAAAAATATTGTTGTCCAATGGATCACCTACCACAATTCCTTCCAGGGGGCTAATAAAGTCCATCGCATCAAGAAACATTCCTTTCTGTTTGTTTTCATACACGATCTTCCACGTATCTCCTCCATCGGTAGTTTTAAGGATATAGGCGGGCTCGGCCACTGCCATGATAATAGCGGTATTGGCATCAAATGCTTCGATATCCCTGAAGTCATTCTTTTCAAAACCTTTCACGGTCATCCATTTCCAGTTTTTACCGGAATTGGTAGACTTACCCACGGTACCATTACTTCCGCTTACCCATAAGATATTATCGTTTACAACGCTAAGACCGCGGAGATTTGTTTTTGTGCCGGATGTGAGCATTTCAACGCTTACGGTCTGACTTATTGCCAGCTCACTCATGAATAACATCAAAAAACATAGAATGTGGATTCTTTTCATGATAACAAGATAATAGCTTCCCCCGATATTCCGTTATAGTAGTCCGCCCTATAAACTGAAAAATTCCTAATTTTAGTCCTCAATAATCCCAATTTGATGAAAAAACACCTTTTCGTGGCTACACTATTGACTATTAGTGTATTATTCAATGCCTGCAAGAAAGAAAAGAGTTTTGAGGGAAGTAATACCCCTTCAACCGGATCGCTGAAAAGCGATGTTACAGGTGATTGTCTTCCTAAAACAGTGGCCGGTGCTTATGAAAAAGGAGTCGAACTTGATGGAACAGAAAATTATATAGAAATACAGGTCGATGTGTCACAGGGAGGCGCTTACCTGATCACCAGCGACACGCTCAATGGCATTTCTTTTAAAGCTACGGGAGTATTCACCAATACCGGTTTACAAACCATCAAGTTAAAGGGGAGTGGTACCCCATTCGTCGATGGCATCGCAAACTTTACCATTTTTTATGATACAACATCATGTACTGTTGCGGTAACCACATTACCACCCGGATCCGCCGGTCCCGCTGAGTTCATCTTAATAGCCACAACAGGGGCCTGTTCCAACACATCCATCGCAGGTGATTACGTCATTAATACCCCGCTTACTGCCACCAATACGGCCACGCTTTTGGTAAACGTTCTTACCATCGGCACGTATGATTTCAGCACTATCGCATCCAACGGTATGACATTTACCGGGATAGGTACATTTGGCGTTACCGGGGAGCAAACACTTGTACTTACAGGAACAGGAACTCCGTTAATTGCCGGGCCTTCATCCATACCCGTTTCATTAACGAACCCTGTCTCCGCCTGCAGCTTCATTATTAATGTTCTTTCAACGCCACAGACCGGAGACTACTTTCCACGAACCGCGAACAGCAACTGGAGCTACGAACTCAATGATGTTTTTACCGATTCGTTATTAAGGCTGGCATCGAATGCAGCCCCAAAAAGTTTCGGGGCCAACGCCTATAATATATTCATGCAGACAGAAGATGCCCCGGCCGGCTTTGACAGCTCGGGCTATTATAGAAAATCAGGATCAGATTATTACGAAATACTGAACCTTTCCGATTACTTTGAATTTGATGTTCCACGATATGTAGAGAATATTTTCCTGAAGGATAATGTAACTGCGGGCTCCACCTGGACTTCTGCCATTTATACAGGCACTGTTACAGGAATACCTGTGCCGATTAGTTACAGGCTTAAATATAAGATTACTCAAAAAGACGTGACCGTAGTTGTAAAGTCAATAAGCTATCCCAATACAATTGAAGTAGAAGAGCGGGCCGAACTACTCGATCCTACTACCAATGTATGGACAGATGCAAGTACGCTTGGCGTACCGTATTTTTTAACCCAGTATGCAAAAAATGTGGGAATGATCAGGCTTCAATCTATCACCAGTTCGGCATCTCCTGATAATTTTAGACTGGAACTGCGTAGATATACAGTCTTTTAAATCAATACAAAGAGCTGAATAGCGATCCGGCCATATCGAAATGCATTTACGCAAGAATAATTTAAGAATGCAAACCCGGTTGTACTTTACCAGGTTTGCATTCCTATATAGTTAAATTAAAATCCTTTTTTCTCTGCAGATTTCAACGGCGGCAGTTTAAAATTATCGATCGCGCTTTTCTGTGCAATCATTTTTTCTATCTCTTCAATAGAACGTGGTGCAAAAGCAGAAAGGAGTTCGTAACCGTTCTCGGTGATGAGGGCATCATCTTCTATGCGTACTGCAATACTCCACCATTTCTTATCACAATTGCTGCCCTCAGGAATATAAATACCAGGCTCAACAGTCATTACCATATCTTTTTTCATGGTACCATAACTACCGCGGTCATGTACATCAAGACCGATATGATGGCCCAGTCCATGCGGATAAAATTTCCTCCCTTCGGATTTATTTTTTATGATGCCTAATTTTAGCAACCCTTCGTTGATAACATTTCTTGCAGCCGATTCCGCATCTGCCCATTTAGAACCATTTTTTAAGGTTTTGAACGCCGCTTCCTGCGCATCATATACCAGTTGATAGATAAGTTTTTCTTCAGGAGAAAATTTACCACCAGCGGGCACGGTACGCGTTACGTCTGCGGTATAGCCATGATATTCGGCTCCCACATCCATCAGCAAAAGAGAATTACCGATCCTTGTTTTTGTATTTTCTTCATAGTGCAGGATACAACCATTTTCACCTGAACCAATGATTGAACCATAACCAACACCTTCAGCCCCATATTTTTTATGTACATATTCGTGCAGCCCCTGTATTTCCAATTCACTCATATCTGGTCTCACGGCCTTCATCACTTCATTCTGGCCCATACAGGAGATCTCTACCGCTTTGCGCAGCAGGTCCTTTTCTTCCGGGGTTTTTATTTCCCTTAAGCCTGCTGTCAGTTTATAGTAGGAGTCATTGTCAAAGCGTTTATCTTTTGAATAATCATCTGGTATAGCTGCTTTTTGTTTGAACTGCTGCACAAGATCGAAGAGTTCCGCCTTATCGAAAACACTATTGGACATATCTTTGGGAAGGCGGTCGAAGATGATCTTATCCAATTTGGTGAAGTCGATCGTAAATGTATTAAAGTCTTCTCCATTTAATGTTTTTTGAATACCTGAACGTTTAGCCGCTCCATCCGTTCCAAGTCTTTTGCCTGTCCATTGTTCAGCCTGGGCGTTCCTTTTTTGTACAAAGAGGATTTCATCATACTTACTGCCGGATGAATCAGTCTGCTCATTTTTAAAAATCAGCAATACAGAATGGGGTTCTTTGTACCCGCTGAAATAGTACATGTCAGGACTGGCATGATAGAAATAGTCCACATCATTAGAAAAATTCCTGGTCGGGTAGGCAAAGACAACCATGACGGAGTTGTCAGGCATCATCGCCCTTAACGCTGCACGTCTTCCAGTGTGAAAAGAAGCATTGAGGTAATCTTTTGGCAGATAGTCTTCCTGGGCAAACGTGGAGACTCCGATAATCAGGCCCAGTAAAACAAACAGGTACTTTTTCTGTAAATAGTTGAGCATAAAAAAAGTGATTGGTTAAGACTAAAATAATCCTTTCCAATCACCTTGTTAAAAAAAAATACATGGACGGCTACCGCCGGTAACTAATCATCGTCTTCTTCGTAATAGGCATCCGCATTACTATTGTATTCCTCTTCCCATGCTTTTACGGCATCATCACTCAGGCACTCGATAATATCGAATAAATTATCTTTTTTTAATTTCCATGCTGTTTCCATGGGTTCATCAAAGCGTTGAACAAAAAGACAATGGTCTGTTGCTACAGCTATCTTGATCAATGTAATTGGCGACTCCTCTTTCTCTTTTACCAGGTAATAGCATCCTTTTTCCATCAAATCGTACGTGTACATATCTCCTCCCTTTGTTTTATGTTATTCTAAAATCTATGCTGCGATACTTGTTCTTTCTGATAGCAGCTGCACATGGAGAATAGAATGGGTTTGTTCTGATCAAATTTAGCGATTTAGGATATTTTCAAAATCCAAAAGCCCAAAAAAATAGAACAACACTGCGTTAAATATTCTAAACAATTGATTTTCATTAAATTAAAGTCTTTTTCCTGACTTCTTTCAGCTTAGTTGAAACTCAATGCACTAGACAAACTTCCCCGTTATGACACAAATAAAAGCTTAATTGACCCGAATTCGTACTTTTGTCTATAAATATAGTAGACTAATGATTCGTATTATTTTCCTGGCATTTTACATCATACTAACCCCCGGTTTTGCAAACGCGGTAGACACTGCTACTGCGCATTTGCCTGGCTTTTCTAAAAAAGATACAGCCTCGCAAGAAAAACCCCTTGCCTTATTTGGATACTGGCGGGGAGTTTTTAAATGGAATAACGGCACGGAAGTACCTTTTAATTTTGAGGTCACGGGATCTTCGTATTCCAATGCCCGGGTTTATTTTCTCAACGGTGGCGAACGGTTTGAAGCGGGTAAGATAATCAAGGACAAAGATTCCTTGTATATCGCCCTTGACCAGTTTGATAATGAACTGGTATTTGGTATCAATGGCGAAAAGCTTACAGGTTTTTTGAGAAGGCAGGATAGATCGGGTACCCCTGTTGCTGTTAGTGCAGAAGCAGGCAAAAGATACCGCTTCAAAGAAAAAGCGGGGCAACCAGCCGGCAATATCTCCGGCACGTATGATATCGTTTTCAACCCCGGCGAAAAACCCGAAAAAGCGGTTGGGCTTTTTAAACAGGAAGGAAACAGATTGACAGCGACCTTTCTTCGCATCACCGGAGATTCAAGATACCTTGAAGGATATGTAGAAGGCCGTGATTTTTACCTGTCTTCTTTTATTGGCTCTTCGCCCGCATATTACAAGGGCAGTTTCGATAAAACAAATAAACTCAATGGCCAGGTTCTTGGTGCGCGTGCTCGCATGGATTTTTCCGGTGCCCCCAACGAAGAAGCTGCTTTGCCCGATCCTTATTCACTTACCTATTTAAAAGAAGGTTATACCTCGCTTGATTTTTCATTTCCTGATCTCGAAGGAAAAATGATCTCACCCAAAGATGCTAAATACAAGAATAAGGTATTGATCATAACTATCACTGGTACCTGGTGCCCTAATTGTATTGATGAAGCTTCATTCCTGGCTCCCTGGTATGCACAGAATAAAAGCAGGGGAGTAGAAGTGATCAGTATTCATTATGAAAGAAAAACTGATACTGCATTTGTAAAAAAAGCGATAAGCCGTTTCCGTAATAAATTCGATATCCGGTATGATGAGGTTTTCGCGGGCTTGGCAGATAAGCAGGAAGTTGCGCTTTCATTACCTGCCCTGAATGCTTTTCTCTCATTTCCCACTACGATCTTTATTGATAAAAAAGGGAAGGTTGCAAAAATCCATACTGGTTATTCAGGCCCTGCCACCGGTAAATTCTACGATGAGTTTGTGAGGGATTTTAACCAGGAAGTTGATTCACTATTAAAACAATAGAAAACGCTATCGCTTCACCAGTTCATTCATACAGATCCTTTACATATTTATTTATGTAGGTGTTGAGGCCTGTACCAGCAACAGCCAGTTTTTTCATTTGTTCAATATGCTGTTTTCCGGCGCTGGTATAACTATAGGTAAATGTTTTGCCACTGGTAAACCGGACCTGAATATGATCGGACGCCAACTGGTAAGCGTCAATACCTGATCTATGGCTAAGATTGGCGTACTTTTTCATATACATAATATAATAAAGTACCTGATTTTTTATGAAAAACTAAGCTTTTTTACAGGCATAACACCATAGCGTATCAATGGTCTACCAAACCTTACTCATAATAGCTGAATACTGTCTTCCCGGTAAAGATCTGCCCGGCACTGGGGCCGGCTGTTACTCTTGTTACAGAATTGCGTTCAACAGGCAGCGAATCGTTGTACAAATAAGTATGCTCTATAATTCTTTCATTCGCACCGCTTGTTACCTCCATTTTTGTTGGGTTATTATATTGAAAACGCACAGCAGGCAATAAGATCACCTGTTCCGCGAAATCCTGGAAGATGGAAAAGGCATCCACATTTCTTTTTGTATCATATGCCTGATACAGCGTAGTAGAAGTAACTCGTGAGCCAGGATAAATCTTTTTCATCTGGGAAAGATTACCATTATCGTAATATTGAAACTCGACCAGCTTTTCCACCACCGCAGATGATATAGCCCGCCATTCCATTTTTATGACCCGGTTGAGATTATCATACGTGATCAATACAGTTTTCTTCAACCCTGTAGCATCATACTGTTGTACACTTTTTACCTGTTGTCCATTGTATTGATAAAGTAAATAACTGGCATCGGCTGAGCTGCTTGATACACTATCTATACGTCCTTTCTCATAGAAATAATTGTATACGTGCCTGCCACTACTATAACTCAGGTTAGCAATATAGGAGGCATTATTATACCCAAAATGAAAATAGGGGGTAGGCGAATTGAGCACTACAATCTCTTTCAGGCGAACCGATTGTTGATCTGTGACAGGATGAGTAGCCTTTATTTTTTCTTTCTCACAGGAATAACTCAACAGGGTAATTACAAAAAGGAGGTTTGCTCCCATTATTGATTTTAACATATAAGACAGGTTTGATTAAAGATAGATGCTATAGTAGCGCAGGAAATTTCCGGTCGTCTATAGTGCCATAAATCTTTATCGAACTGTCGTACCAACTCCTGTTTTTTGCCAACTGTCTATTTTGTCTCAATAATGTAAAACTTCATCACATTGTTTCCTATATTGGTGACCTGGTGTGTCGCAGCTTTCACCCAAAAACTTCCATCTGTTGCCATACCAGTCGTTTTTCCATCTTGCAAAACAGAATAAGAGTGTTTACCGGCGGAGTAGGTTTCTATCAGGGTCGTATTATCGGCCTGTATTGTTTTTACTTTTGCATCGGTCAATAAAATGGTGGCATGATCTCCGTGTGTATGTCGCCCTTCTCCGCATACAGCTTCTCCGGGCTTGCTGGTATACTCGGTCAGTTTCATCTTGTCGTTATCGATCAGGACTTTGCCGGTCTGCGCATTGACTGCAATACCTGAAAGAAAAAAAAGGCTACCGGATAGAACAAATAATTTTTTCATACACTGTGTTTTTATTGTTTATGTTTTATTTATGAAAAACAGTTCATTGCGAAACAATTTTTAAACCTTGTTCATTGGACTGTCTTATGAATGAGTAACTAAATTCTCGGTTCATAAAAATAAATACATAAACAAAAACAGGATTTGCTACAACGTTCAATTTTCTTGCTAGAAAAATCAACCAGCTTTCAGGAAATCTGTCCCTGCCTGAACTTTAATGGAGAAACACCAAATTTTTCTTTGAATACCCGGCTGAAATGAGTTGTATTCTCAAAGCCACTCTCAAAAGCTATCTCATTGACAGGTTTGGCGGAGTTATTTAACAGGATACTTGCATAATCAAGTCTTTTCTGTATTAGCCATTTACCAGGGGTGGTTTTATAAATAGCGGCAAACTCTCTTTTGAATGTGGCAACACTTCTTTGGGCAATCCGCGCATAGTCGGGTAACGAGAGGTTATACGTATAGTTGGCTTCCATTATTTCCGGCAGATATTGTTTGTGGCTATCTGCAACCTGGCATAGTTGGGCCAGCAGGGAATTGTTGGCAGGATTGATCAGTATATTAAAAAGCAGTTCCCGGAATTTTAGTTCTACCAGCGACTCAGGTGGCGGTGGGTCCTGTACAAAATAAGGAAGCATAGAATGAAAAAAACTGCGGGTTGTGTCGTTGACATCCAGATCGATCATTTGTGTTGTTGGCAAAAGAGCGTTGGCTTTTATAGACAGGTGCTGCCGGTATTCCTTAATAAACTTCTTCAAATAATCATCAGTTACAAAAAATACCAGTACACACCAACCTTCTGCAGGCTCTTTTTCAGCTATCCAACCTCCTTTTTTAGCAAATACACAGGTACCGGTGGTCATAATATGTGTTTCGCCCGGAAGATGAAAAATCCTTTTACCACTAAGTACATATGCTATATAACTTTGAGCGCTGAAAAGATCCTGTTTAGCCGCTTCCTGCGGACAGTCATACTGGGTAAATAACAGCTCTTTGCATTTCAATTGTTTGAAGTAGCCTGGATGTCCTTTGACGGTTTCGTATAAGTCCACGATCATGAAGTAGGGTATTAATAAATACCTGAAACTAGTTGTTCTTTAAATGTAGGCCATTTCTGTGAAGCTCAAGAAGATTGCTGTGGAGTTCAGGACATGCTGATCCAGCTACTACCCATGATCTTTTTACGATCATGTCATGTGCCCTCATTTTTCATACATCGGGAGGAAATATCCCTGTAATTGAATAAATATAGTCGCTGTATGTATTGCTTCATTCATAGCATGGGGAAAATTCAAGAAATCACCGGCAGTACCAGTTTAAGCAAATTGGGAAATGAATTAAAAAAAACTTGGGAAAAATGCCCAAAAACCACCAAATTTGCCGTCCGAACGGAATGACTCCCTAGCTCAGTTGGTTAGAGCTACTGACTCTTAATCAGTAGGTCCTGGGTTCGAGCCCCAGGGGGGTCACAAAGCCTCAGAGAAATCTGGGGCTTTCTTTATTTTAAACCGTTCTATATCGGCCTCCAAGGAAATTTTACAGCGGCATGAATGTCCGGTACCACCCAGCCGATCTAAGCGAGTTCCAATCCGGCAATATTGCTGTTGACGGTATTCGTTTTTATTTGCTATTAGGTTAATGATGAAGAATCAAAAAGGCGTAGATACAAAAAAGTACCGATTTGTGGTATTGCTGTTGTAGAATGATGAATTTATCTTTAGTAAGTAAGACCTTTTCAACTAACTCTTGTTGTGTTCATCTTCAAACTTTAGCATGCAACCTAATTTTGATAGCAGTTCATCAGATCCCGCAAAGAGCAGCTCAAAGTTAAACACTAATGATTTTCTAAAAACTGATGGTGGCAAAACCAAATCAAATGCTATAGAGATCCCTTCAATCTCGCTACCGAAAGGTGGTGGTGCTATAAAAGGTATTGATGAAAAATTTTCCGTTAATGCCGTCAATGGTAGTTCATCCTTCTCGATTCCGCTGCCTTTTTCTCCTGCACGGGGAGCTACTCCCGCCATATCTTTATCCTACAATTCCGGATCGGGAAATGGGGTTTTTGGATTGGGATGGAACCTGGGAATGCCATCCATCAAACGGAAAACAGACAAAGGACTTCCGCAATATTTTGACGGCATGGAGTCTGATGTTTTTCTTTTTTCAGAGGCAGAAGACCTCGTTCCAGAATTCAAAAAGGAGAATGACGGTAGTTTTTCCCTGGATGCTGATGGAAATTATATTATCAATGAAAAAGATGCAGCAGATGGATCTTGCATAATACGATTTTATAAACCCCGAATAGAAGGATTGTTTGCGCGTATTGAACGCTGGACAGAAAAAAATACTGGCATCGTCAAATGGCGCGTTATCACAAAAGAAAATCAAACTACTTTATTCGGTTGGAGTAATAACGCGGTGATCGCTGACCCAAAGGACGATACAAGGATATTTGAATGGTTCCCGGAATTTGTGTTTGACGACAAAGGCAACTGCTTACACTATAAGTATACGAAAGAAAACGATAAGGGTTTTGATCAGGCGCTTCTGCATAACAGGAATCGTTTGGATAATGGCAATATTACTTATACCAATCTTTATTTAGAAAAGGCTCTATACGGAAACAAGACCGCTTATAAAAAATTCGGGGATGCATATCCTGAAGACACAGCTTACATGTTTCAAACAGTTTTTGACTATGGAGAATATGATCTTAACTCGCCGTATGATAAAATAAAAGATTGGGACTTCAGGAATGACGCCTTTTCAGATTATAAAGCGGGATTCGAGATCAGGACCACAAGACTTTGCAAACGCGTATTGCTTTTTCACCAGTTTACCGGCAGCAACGAATACGCTGGACTGGTAAGATCTGTGAATTTTGAATACGATTCCAATGCGGAAAAAGATTTTGTTTTCCTCCGGTCGGTCACTTCCTGTGGCTATATCAAAATGGCTGATAATAGCTATAGTAGCAAACAACTGCCGCCGACTGAATTTGAATATCAAAAACATGACTGGAACAAAGATGTGAAAACCATTGATCCAGCGGAGTTGGTACACGCACCCTCGGGATTGGATGAACAGGCATATCAATTTACAGATCTTTTCAACGAGGGTTTAGCCGGTATACTTACTGAACAGGCAAATGGCTGGTATTATAAACACAATTTAGGTGGAGGAAAATTTCAAGAGGCTGCATTGATTTCGGCAAAGCCGTCTTTTACTGGTCTGGGTAAACAAATGCAATTGCTGGACCTGGATGCTGATGGTGGAAAACAATTAGTGAATTATTCAGCAGAACCCAGGGGATATTTCGAATTGGATGATGAGAATGAATGGCATTCATTCCGGAATTTTGACAACCTCCCTAATATAAGTTTTGATGATCGTAATGCAAGATTGCTGGACCTGAATGGTGATGGGAAACCCGAAGTTTTAATAACGGAGGACAATGTTTTCACCTGGTACCAGTCAGAAGGAAGACGAGGTTTTTCGCAGGTACATACAAGCTTAAAACCATATGACGAGGAAACCGGGCCGCATATTCTTTTTGCAGAGGCTACGCAGAGCATCTTTCTTGCAGACATGTCGGGGGATGGCATGACAGATATTGTTCGTATTCGTAACGGCGAAGTATGTTACTGGCCAAATTTGGGATATGGAAAGTTTGGAGCAAAAGTGGCCATGGATAATGCCCCCCTGTTTGATCATCCCGATACTTATAATGCTGCCTTTCTAAAATTGGGAGATATAGATGGTTCGGGAACGACCGATATTATTTACCTGGGGAAAAACAAATTCAGCTGCTGGCTGAACTTAAGCGGCAATAGTTTTAGTAAAGCCCCTTTTGAAATAAATGCTTTTCCCGCTATACACAACCATGCAAAAATAACCGTTGCCGATCTCCTGGGTAATGGTGTGGCATGCATCGTTTGGTCAAGCAGTTTACCTACCGATACTATTGCCCCCCTTAAGTATATTGATCTCATGAACAGTAAAAAACCACATATCATGGTTTTTTATAAAAACAATCTTGGAAAAGAAGTTACTATTGAATACACTCCATCCACAAAATTTTATTTGGAGGATAAACTAGCCGGAAGACCATGGATAACCAAATTACACTTCCCTGTTCATTGTATCTCGAAAACACAAATACGCGACAAAATCTCAGGCTGGACTTTTATAAGCACCTATAGCTATCATCATGGATACTATGACCATGCAGAAAGAGAATTCAGAGGTTTTGGTATGGTAGAACAAACAGATGCGGAACATTTTGAAGATTGGGTAAAGACGGATGCCACCAATATCGTGGAAAGAGATTTGCACCAGGAGCCCGTAGTTTCAAAAAGCTGGTTTCATACCGGCGCGTTTTTACAAAACGAAAAAATATTAGATCAATATGAACAGGATGACTGGTATGCAGAAATGCAGCGCCAGGGGTTTGAAATCAGTCACCGCGAAACAGGATTACGCGATGCCAGGTTGATTGCCGCGCCGGGAATAGATGTGTCGCTCATAGATCATTTTTCTGCGCAGGAATGGCGGCAGGCATTACGGGCCTGTAAAGGCATGCCATTACGTTCAGAAATATTTGCAAGGGATGCGACGAAATATGGTAATACACCCGAAGCAAAAAAGAAAGCGCTTACCCCATTTTCGGTAGCCTCCCACAATTGTGTTATTGAACTGCTGCAGCCAAAGGGACAGAACCAGCACGCCATTTTTATAATAAAAGAAAGCGAATCCGTTACTTACAGCTATGAGAGAAATACGGATGACCCGCGCATTGCACACAACCTGAATATTAAGCTGGATGAATACGGAAATGTGCTGGAATCGGTGGCTGTTGTATACCCCAGGCTTTTAGCCGATGCATCATTGCCTGCGGAAACTCAACTGGAACAAAGTAAAACGGTGATCATCTATTCGCAACATCAATTTACCAATGATGTTATAAACGATAACAGCTATCGGCTAAGATTGTCTTCAGAAGCAAGAACTTTTGAATTGAAAGGAGTAAATAAAACCGGGTCTTTATATGAACTCAATGATTTTACAGACATCCTGAATATTTCAGTTGAGACAGCCTATCATAATGTAGATAGTAATCCTATTCCCGGAAGTTCTCAGAAAAGACTGATCGAACATATTCGTAACAATTTTCTTTCTAACAACCTTGACGTAGCTCTGCCGTTGCACCAATTGCAATCGTTAGCGATCCCTTTCGAAAGCTATCAACTCGCGTATACGCCCGCATTGGTCACCGATATCTTTGGGCCGAAAGCAACTGACGCGCATTTTACAGAAGGTCGGTTTACACATAGCGAAGGTGATGATAACTGGTGGATACGTTCCGGCACAACACAGTTTATAAACCAGGGAGAGACTTTGGCTAGCGCACAGGACAGATTTTATGTTCCCCTGGCATATACCGATCCATTCGGATCCATAACCAGGGTACGATACTACAGCAACTATTTCCTGTTCATAAAAGAAACCGAAGACCCATTAGGCAATGTATCAACCGTTGACCTGTTCAACTTCAGAACCCTGTCTCCCAGGCGCATAAGAGATATTAATAATAATCTGTCTGAAGTAATTACGGATGAACTAGGACTTGTAAAAGCGCTGGCTGTCTTTGGTAAAGGAAATGAGGCCGATGATCTCTCCGGGATTACCGAACATACAGATAATGCAGAGCTAACAGCTATAGACAATTTTTTTGCCGGGCAACTGTCCTCGGACCTGGTAACACAAGGAAAAAATCTATTGCAACACGCCACCACCCGGTTTGTTTACGACCTCATGGCATTCGGTAATACAGGTAAACCCGCGATGGTCGCATCGATCGTCAGGGAAGAACATTTTCAGAAAAACAATGACTCGCCCGTCCTGCTCAGTTTTGAATATTCCAATGGAATGGGGAACATGGTATTGAAAAAAACACAGGCAGAACCCGGTATGGCAAAAAAAGTAATGGTCGGTCCCGGCCTTACTTACACCATAACAGATCAGGATACTGCCGCGTTGGTACCACAACAACTGCGTTGGATTGGCAATGGCAGGACAATACTGAATAATAAGGGCAAAGCGGTAAAGCAATATGAGCCCTATTTTTCAGTAACACATATATATGAAGACGTAAAGGAACTGGTAGAAACAGGTGTATCTCCCGTAATGTATTATGATGCCATGGGCCGTCTCGTAAGAACTGATCTGCCTGACGGCACTTTTTCAAAAGTTGAATTTGATTCCTGGAAACAAGTAATATATGACACGAATGATACAGTATTGGAATCATCGTGGTACAGTGACCGGACCAATCGTTTGATAGATGCAGCGCTGATTGCCACAGGAAAGGACCCGGTAAAAGAAAAAGAAGCTGCAGATAAAACTGCCAGGCACGCCAATACGCCGAATGTAATGCACTTTGATACGTTGGGTAGACCTGTACTGTCTGTAGCCCACAATAAAAACAGTATCACTGATGCAGATGAATTTTACCGCACCAAGGTAAAGCGGGATACGGAAGGCAACCTGCGTTCGATAACAGATGCACGCGAGCTGGCTGCCAACAATAACAGGGGAAATACAGTCGTGCTATATAATTATGATATGCTGGGCAACCTGGTTTATCAAAACAGCATCGATGCCGGGCAGCGTTGGCTGTTGATGAATATTTCAGGGCGCCCGCTTCGTACCTGGGATGAACGGGGACATGAGTTTGCATATGCTTATGACAGCCTGCACCGACCAGTACATAGCAGGGTTATTGGCGGCGATGGTACAGTGCCATTGGATAATATTTTTGATAGGGTCATTTACGGTGAAAATCTTTTACTACCTGGAAGAACCAATGAAGCTGCATTACAGGCAAGAAATATTTTGGGACAGGTTAGTCTGCACTATGATACCGGTGGCGTAATAGAAGTACCCGGGTATAATTTTAAAGGAAAACCCAGCAGTACCACCAGGAGACTTTCGGCGAATTATAAAGAAACCGCTAACTGGACAGACGCAAATTTACTAACTGATGTGGAGGCCGGAACGGAGTTCACATTCGTAGACGAAACGGATGCGCTAGGAAGGATCACCAGGCAAACAGCTCCGGACGGCAGTGTTATCATACCTTCTTATAATGAATCAGGACTGTTGAATAGTGAATTGATTTTTCATGCAGGGGATAGTGTGGCTGTTGTCTACATAAAAGATATTGATTACAATGAGAAAGGACAAAGAAATAAAATTGTTTACGGTAACGATGTCGTCACAAAGTTTTATTATGATAGCGAAACTTTCCGGCTAAAAAGATTAGAAAGTAAACGGCTAAACGGCGATCCATTACAGGATTGGTTATACACGTTTGATGCTTCGGGAAACATCACCCATATAGAAGACAAGAACATTCCGGTAGTATTTTTTAATAATCAGAAAATTGAAGGAACAGCCTCCTATACTTATGATGCTTTATACCGGCTCGCGGAAGCTGGCGGGAGGGAGAATAATGCGGCATTGACATTTAATGCAGGCGATAACTGGAACGATCAGCCATTTATACAACGACTCAACCCTGGCGATCCAATGGCTATGCGAAATTATACGCAGGCTTTCCAATATGATGCGTCAGGCAATATCCTGCAAATACGGCACCAGTCTGCAGGTAATAACTGGACAAGAGATTATACTTACCAGCAAATCAATAACCGGCTGATAAGTACACAAATTGGTAACGAAACATTTCTCTATCCTCATCATACCCAACACGGTTTCATTACTCAAATGCCGCATCTGGAAGACATTGGTTGGAATTTTAAAGAAGAACTGGCCCGCAGCAGCAGGCAAAAAGTAAATGAGGGCAATGGCACGGCAGAAACTACCTACTACCAATACAGCGGGGAGGGCCAGCGTTTACGCAAGATCACCGAACGTTTTGCCGCACCAGGTGTCACAGCAACGAGGAAAGAAGAGCGGATTTATATTTCAGGTTATGAAACCTACCGAACCTACGATGGAAATGTACTGAATTTCAAACGTGATACACTGAGCCTCCTGGATCAAGGTCACCGTTTTGTAATGATGGAAACAGTAAAACAAAATAATAACACTGCATCAATTCCCTCAGATAGAGTGGGAGCGAGGTTAACGAGGTTTCAGATGCATAATCATCTTGGCTGCTCATCACTTGAACTGGATGAAAATGCGCAGATAATAAGCTATGAAGAATACCATCCTTTTGGGACCACCGCTTTCCAGGCAAATAATGCCAGTATAAACGCCACCGCTAAACGATACCGCTACACCGGTATGGAAAGAGACGAAGAAACGGGGTTGGAATATCATAGAGCCAGGTATTATTTACCCTGGCTCGGAAGATGGATGAATTGCGATCCCGTCGGAATAGCGGATGGTCCCAAATTGTATTCTTACGTGGAGAAAAGTCCTTTAAAAATTCCTGTACCATCCGGTCAAGGGCCAAAAAACACTTATTT
>CAZGSG010000014.1:0-1071 GCA_964528095.1 uncultured Terrimonas sp. | reverse complement strand
TAAATATGCTGGACTCATCTGGTCATGGCACAGAAACATCTTATGTTGTTCCGGCCGTAAGCGAATATTTAAATAACAGTAAGATAACCCATGCGACAGAGGTGACTTTTGATTTGATAGATGATAAAGGTGAAAAAATAGTAAGCGGTCGCTTCGATGTGGTTTTTCGCGATCCCAGAAACGGCCAACTTGTCGCAATTGAATTAAAGGGAGATGATATAGACCAGTTACACGGAAATCAAACTGAGTATATACACGTGCTGGAATCTGCAGCTGGTGGGAGAATACGTTTTACTTCTGACAAGGTAGAAGCGCTCGGTCTTAAAAAAGGCGGAACCCACACTGTTAATGAGGACCATTATTTCAGGATGGATGCATCGCGTGTAACTGATTTTGGAAAAGCGCTTAGCGAGATAACAGGCGGCAAAACCATATTACACCGGTATATCAATTCCGCCACTGGGGAGACCAAATTCTTTACATCTCAAAAAGACTTTGAATCCTTTCTGAAACAAAGGTTCAATGTGGACATTACAGGAAAGAGCCTCGGCAAAAAAGGCGGCAAAACAAAAGAAAAGGAAAAGGAGCATCATGATGATCCAAGGCTACCGGATCACCGGGGCCCTAAACAAAAAGATCCACCGGACGATCCCCCATCAGGCAAAGACAATAATGATAAAAAACGGATCGAAGAGAAAAAAGAAATAGGGCCAAGGCAAATGACGGCAGAAGAAGAAATGGAGGCTGAGGAAGAAGCAAACAGAGAGTTGGAAAAAGAAAGGGCCAGAAGGAGACAGGAGGTCATGGAGCAGGACAAGCCGATTGAAAGCCCTTCGATCGGAGCAGAAATACTTGCTGTAGGAGTACTTGCTGTAATGGTGTTTATAGCCAGAGGCGGCAAAGCTCCGGCTGCGGCCGCAGCTCCCGGCGGGGCAGCTGCCGCGGGAGAAGGTGTGGGAGCTTTGAAGTGGGCCTTCTAAAACGATTTCAAAATGATCACATGTTAATACAAATAAAGAAGCAAATAATAGAACAATGATTCTTTGATTAATAAATCAACGGGAAATTACA
>CAZGSG010000013.1:0-40414 GCA_964528095.1 uncultured Terrimonas sp. | reverse complement strand
ACCAGTTAAATTTAAACGAACCGGATACGGCATGGATGCCTGTATAGCTAAGCGCGGGCAGGGTAAGTGTATCCGAAATTGTTTGCCATTGCCCACCTGTAGAGGGGATATCGATCAATTTGTAAGTTATACTGCCATGACCCACCCTGATCTTCGCTGCAGCAGTGGTTGATACCCTGAACCGGATTGTATATTTTCCGGCTGATGGAACCTTCAGCGCGCTATAAGCAAACCATTTGCCGCTATTCACATTTTCGAAGTGCTGCGCGCCGTCCACATCGTTCGTGGTAATAGCAGTGAGCCCGGCTGCTTTTGATGACGCGGATTCCGCTTCATACCGGTAATTGACCGTGCAGGTATAACCGGTCTGCAAGGAGAGTGTTCCGGTTACAGCACCGGTTGTAGCAGTCAGTGTATAAGTGCCGGGAGTAGCTCCCGCGTTGAAGAGTCCCGTATTGTTTATCGTATTGCCACTGCCGGTAACTGACCAGGTTATAGGATCCACCAGCGGAACCGGTGTATTATACTGATCAAATCCTTTTGCTGTAAACTGTTGCGACGCGCCAACGGGGATCACCAGCGTATCGGGCCGGATCACAATTGTTGATAATACCGGTGTGCCCAGCACGCGAACCGATGTGCTGTCGCTGAAGACACCGGAGTTGGCCCTTACAATATAAACACCCGCTGTATCACTGGTGAAGACACCATCCGCGCTCACCTGGCCAATATTGCCCGATACAGACCATACCGGGGCTGGTGACAACATGATAAAGTTGTTGTCCTGGTCAAGGCCTATCGCTCTTAACTGTATATTCTCTGCTACCTTGATACGGGCACTGTCTGGTTGAACAACCATACTATCTACAGTATGCGCGGCCGCAGGAACAAATTGTAACCAGTTAAAGTTCCAGCCGGAGGAAGATGAAGTGAGCCGGATTGTTTTTTGCCCGGGGCCAAAAACAATAGGGGCGGAGACCACTGTTTTCCAGGTCTGCCAGCCGCCGGTCGGGGGAATCTGAACAGTAGATAATACCGTCGTATCATCCTTGATCTGCACACTGGAAGCGTTGTTCGCGGCAACACGGAAACGGATCCTGTAGGCCGCGGAGTCGGGAACATTGATATCATACTCCAGCCATGTACCGTCACCGATATAACTTACGTTTAATATACCACTTGTATCGGCGGTATTTTCTGTACAGCAGGTATTGGAGTTATCGAAGTCTTCCGCTTCTATCCTGGAAGGGATAGCTTTATAATTAGTTGGCCGCACATTGAAGTAAGTTGACCCGGACAGGGTTGTTGTATCCATGGTGGCAGTCGCAGTCACCACTCCACTAACCTGGATCGTTGCCAGTCCACTGCTGTTGATCGTATTACCAGCGCCTGTAATACTCCAGGTGGGTGTAAGGGCTCTCATCACATGTCCATTCTGGTCGAGGATCTTTGCTGTAAACTGCTGTTTTTTTCCTGGTAATACAGAAACATCGGCTGGTGTGATTTCGATTGAATCCAGCACGGGAGTACCCAATCCTTTCTGGTAAACACGAACATAGTCCACCTGCATACTATCCGGCCAGTCTGTATCTGTGATGGCACCACCCATACCACCGCCAATGGCGATGTTCATGATCATAAAGAATGGTTTATCAAAAGGCCAGTCCTTCCAGTCGGTTTTTGGATTTACGTACGTATAAAATCCAATACCAT
Organism: uncultured Terrimonas sp.; assembly: GCA_964528095.1. Lineage (GTDB taxonomy): Bacteria > Bacteroidota > Bacteroidia > Chitinophagales > Chitinophagaceae > CAZGSG01. The sequence continues at coordinate 38,701 of CAZGSG010000013.1, read as the reverse complement.
CGTGTGTAAACCGCAATGAGTCGGGTGACCATTCAAGGCCATAGGTATGATAGACCGTATCAACATCCGGCATGATGCGGTTGCCGCCCAGGTTACCACCATTGGTCCAGTTCTTATTTTCAACATGTATGGCACACATCGCTTTACCGAAATTATTACCGACATGTTCCAGGATATCGACCTCGCCGCTTTTTGGCCAGTAGCCATACGCGTTAGAAACCGGCATCAGCCAGAAAGCAGGCCAGGATCCTCTTGCCCTGGGAAGCTTGGCGCGCATTTCCGCTTTCCCGTACAGGAATTCCATTTTCCCCAATGAAACTACCCTTGCGGATGACCAGGGAGCATTTGGATCCCCGGTTGGAAAATCTTTTTTACCGGTGATCACGAGGTTGCCGTTCCTTACTCTTGCATTATCCCTTGATGCGCCGGTATACACCTGTTGCTCGTTATTGATCCATCCCTTGGGTCTCGCGTCTATCGACCACTTGGCAGGATCAGGCAGACCATCCGTATCAAATTCATCGTTATAGATCATTGTCCAGTTTGGATTGCCATCAAAGATCACTGAACCCCGCACTGTATATGGTATGATAGTAGGACTTTGCAGTTCCGTACCGTTCACGGTCAGGTTAAAAACTGTTCTTGAATAATTCACGGATGAATTACCAGCCAGCGACAAATGGGCGATGGTATCATTCACCCTCGAAAGACCGGCTATAGATACACCCGGGGGCAGGAGGGAGGGCGACCAGTTAGCGAGGTTCAGGGTTGGTTTAAATATATCACCAAACAACTTTACCTCGATCGATGTTCCGTTCTCACTACCCATAGGAATATTGAGCGTGGTGAATTGCAGGCTGGTTGGATTGGGAGCCTGTATCTCATCAAAATAAAGAATGCCGTTCGCTTTTCTTCCATCGATAAACTGGATCGCGATCCGGTTCAGATCGGTGCGGTTGGTAATGCCGGGAAAAGTGAATACCGCTTCCTCCCATTGATTGATATGTTGAATGCGGTATGTCTGGAATACGGCCTGCGTATAATCCGTTCCAGGCTGTAGTTTGAACATCACATCCTCTTTTACATTGCTGTATACTTTCATCCGGAACGTGGCTCCTGCGGAAAGGTCAAGCGGATGCGACAATGTTACTGCTGCCGCCATATAAAGCGAACAGGTGGTGTCTTTGGTAAATTTCGCGACATGCGTACTCGGGTTGATCGTTGAAGCCGCGGGATTTGCCGCGTTAAAAACAACTGAACCAGTTGCATTCGTTCCTGCATTGTAGATCCAGTTACCGGAAGCAGGTCCGTTGCCTTCCATATCATCAATAAGCAGGTGTTGCGCGTTAAGTATGCCTGTGCATGCAAGGATGCAAAGACATACCAGTAGTATGATCTTTCTCATATGGCAAAAGTTTATGTTAGTGAATCAGAAGTGTTGGACTGTCGTTATTGCGGAATAAATAATATGGCATCAGCCGGGAGATAACCATCCGCGTTTGCATTGGTGATCTCCACAAAACTCTTTTTGTCCTTTCCAAATTGATGGATACCCAGGCTCACCCATTCACCAGAAGTCTGGCCCTCCACAATGACCTCAGCGGGTTTGATGACCAGATTTTTGACACCGGCTGCCGTTGAAATAGTAACCGGGATCTTTGAACTGATATCCTTCATTTTCGGAATATAGATGTATACCTGGTAAGCGCCGGCTTTGGTAAGCGCGGGACTGAACTGTATGGATTTTGGCACAGCGCCCTTGCTGCTGTCAACAAACATGGAACTACCGTAAGCGCCTTTTTTAAGTACCTGCCAGTCGCCTGTTGTTTTCACGCTGGCTTTATCATCATTATCCACCAGCACTTCCGGTGTTTTGCCATTCATCAACGGATTATTTTTCAGAACCGCCTGCAGTTTTTTCACATCCACATTATGTACATTGTTTCCATTGTCCAACGCGAGGGCGGCGTCGATGGCCGCGGACTGACCCAATACCATAAACACCGGTTCCATGCGGATAGAACCATAAGCAATATGTGTGGCGGAAAGACAGACTGGCACCAGCAGGTTATCACATTCCCCTTTTTTGGGAATAAGGGACCGGTAGGAGATAGGATAGGGACCGAAGCCACCTATCTCCACATTACCTTCGTTTTTCACCATCCCATTCACCACTAAGCGCTGGCAATTATGCGAATCCATGGTGTACGCAGCCAGCCCTACTGCATCATTGGCCACTTCACGGCCTTCACAGTTATGCTGCGTCATTACATATGCGCCAACCATGCGACGGGCTTCGCGCACATACATCTGGGGCGACCAGTTTCCATTTTCCGTGTATTCATCCTTTGGGTATCCCCACTGCAGCATCTGGTTTCTTAAATGCTCCGGCATACGCTGATCGTGCCCGATGAAATACAATAATCCTTTTGTATAATCCACATGTTGCTGCTGGATCTTTTTCCTGGTTGCATAATCGGCTTCGGGGTAATTGTGATTAAAGCCGATCATGTCCGTTGAGATAGGGCCATTGTTATTGATGTCCGTCTTGTTATTCGGCATCCGGTCGAATTTCAGAAAGCCCCATAGATCGCCCGGAACTTTTTTCTGCAGGTATCGCAATAGCAGTTCGTATCGGGTAGAGTCATAATTGTCCGGACGTTCAATAGTAACCCGGTTCTCCGGTTTATTACTCAGGCAGATCCTGAAATTGTAGGCCTGTACCATCTTATCACCATTCCCCCGTTCACTGAGTTTCGCGTCGCTTACTCCCCATACAAGACCACTCGTTGGGTCACCGGGAGTTTTATAGGGATCAATACCATCCGGAAACTGATGTCCTTCCAATACCTGTACACCGTTATACGTTTCCTGGTACTGGCTGTTGGCCTCGCGACCTACGGTATATGAAACACCGGCACGCGCCATCAGGTCTCCTTCGTAGGAGCAATCAATGAACATAGCGGCATTGACCTGTTGCGAGCTGCCATCGGCTTTTTGAACAGTTATACCGGTGAGTTTCCCATTACGCTTATCAACTTTTTCTACCTGGTAACCATAGATCACTTCAACGCCGGCTTCAGCGATGTACTGTTTCATCACTGTTTCAGCCACACCTGGTTCAAAGATCCATTGTTCAAATTTTCCATAATGTTTACCGATGCGGCGATACACATCCAGTGAGAGACCATTAATGGCGTACTTGTTACCGATATCGGTATACCCAAGTCCACCGGTTGTGAGCCCACCCAACCGAAAACCTGGTTCGATGAGGAGCACTTTTTTATTCATTTTTACCGCGGTATAAGCGGCGATCACTCCGGCCGCGTTACCTCCATAGATGCATATATCTGTTGTGATGGGGCTATCAATTGGCTTTGCAGGCGAAATACAGAACAGATTGCAAAGTGCCAGTAGCACCAGGCCTAAGTACTTCATAATTGTTTTTGTTTTCAAGTCACGAATCAATATCCCGGGTTCTGGTCCGTAGTCGGATTCAGCGCGGTATTACCATTAAACTCCCGTGGAGGAATGGGCCACAACATGTGTTTATCTGCCATGTCCAATCCTTCCACGGCTTTGATCGTCTGTTTCCAGATCCCCAGTCGTTTCAGATCGAACCAGTGCTTTCCTTCTCCCACCGTTTCGTAACCGCGTTCCAACACCACCCGTCTTACGAAAGCATCCAAACCAGGATAGTCTGCCATTTTCAGATCAACAGCTGCGTCGGGTGTATTTACCGGTTTGCCATAGGCCCGGCGACGGACCATGTTCAACTTTTCCATCGCATCCGCGGTTGGCGCGCCGTTCATGCTTGCCTCGGCCTCCGCGTAAAACAGCAGGAGGTCGGCGTAGCGGTACAGTGGATAATCATTATTGCCCTGCTGGATAGTAGCCTGGCGATCGCTGAACTTCTTACACAAAACCGTGGTGGGTGTTATGCTGATATTGGAAGCATACCAGGCAAACCGGTAACGCAGGTCCGCGCGATCCCAGGTCGCGAGAAATGGATTTAATGAGTCGCTATAGATAGTCGCGAATCCACCCGGAGGAAAATTGCTTGTGCTGGTAGCATGCAGGTAAGCGAGGTACTGATATCCCTGGCCGGAAACTTTTGATGAATATTTAAAATACATGATCTCCTCACTTGTATTATTCGCGTCGCGTCCGAAGATCTTTTCGAAGTCGTCCGCTACAGACACATTTACCAAAGAGTATTTTTTTGAGTCGATCACTTCCCAGGCCGCTTTGCGGGCGAGATCGTATTTCTTCAATGTTAGATACACTTCAGCCAGGGCGGTCTTGGCCGTCCATTTGGACGGAGTACCCACCAGTCTTGGATTATCAGGAAGATTGTTTTCCGCGAAAACCATATCTTCCTGGATAAGGTTATAGATCACTTCGGGACTGCTCTTCGCGACATTGATGGAGTCGAGATTATGTTCAGTATGAAGAGGTATACCGGCCCAGTTGCGCACAAGGTGGAAATAATAAAGACCTCTTAGAAAACGCGCTTCAGCCATATACCTGGTTCTCTCCGCTTCGGTGATCTGGCTGGCAAGCGGGGCTTTTTGAATAATGATATTCGCGTTGCGAACACCCTTGTAGAAATTGTTCCAGGTATCGGTAACCCGTCCCACATTGGTATTGTCCAAACCCTGGTAGGCATTCATTGGAGCAAAACTTCCCCGGCCGAACATATACTCGGTATTGATCTCGTGCTGGAGCGTGTAGAACCCGCCAAACGTGGAGAGGTAACGAACTGTTTCATAAATCGCGTTCAGGCCCGATTCCATTTCGACCGGGGTATTGTAGAAGTTTTCCACTGCGATCTGCTGTGGACGTTCATCTAAAAACTTGGAGCAGGAAGTGAATGCCAGCAAGCACACTACTGCAAAAGCAAAAATATTTTTCATTTCAAATGATTTAAAAATTCCTGATTAAAAACCGCAACGGAGACCAAAAGTGAAAGACTTACTGTTTGGGTAGGTCGTATAATCAACGCCCTGCGTCAATGAATTGGCAGAGCCATACGCATTCACTTCAGGATCATAACCGGAATAATTGGTGATCACGATCATGTTCTGCGCGCTTATATACAATTGCGCTGATTTCAGATGGCTGATCCCCCAATTCTTCAATGGCAATGAGTAAGACAGCATAATGTTCTTCAACTTCAGGTAGGAGCCGTCCTCTACAAACCTGGTAGAGAAATTACCGTTGATCTTATTGGAAGGTTTGGGATATTTCGCGTTAGTATTAGTGGGAGTCCAGTGATCCGTAAACACTTCCGCCGGTTGATTCAATCCCCAACCCATATCCAGGTTACTTGCTTTATTGAGGTTAAAAATGTCGTTACCCTGTGAGCCCTGGACAAATAATGTTAGTTCAAAGTTTTTATACCTCGTTGCCGAATTCAATCCATAGATAAAATCAGGATTGGGATCTCCGATGATACCCCTGTCAAGCGCGTTGATCGCACCATCGCGATTTTTATCTTCGTAATTGATCAGACCAGTGGCGGTATAACCGATCTCTTTATAACCATAAAATACAAACACGGGTTCTCCTTCCCGAAGCAGGTTTATATAATCATTGATATTGCCGGTAAAAACATTGCTACCAACAATGTCCTGTCCTTTATACAAACGTTCTACTTTATTCCGGTTGAAGGCTATGTTCCCGCCAATATTCCATTTCCAATCCCTGTTGTTAATAACAGCCGCGTCAATGGCAAACTCAAGACCCTGGTTGCTGATCTCTCCTATATTCTGCAGGGCGGTTTCATAACCAAATGAAGTAGGCAGTTGAACCCTGTTCAGCAAGGCCTTTGTTCTTTTGTAATAATAATCGGCCGTTACACGAACTTTATTATTAAAAAGAGCGGCATCAATACCGATATCCATTTGGTCTGTTTTTTCCCATTGCAGGTTGCCGGTATATTCGGCGCGGGGAGCGTAACCGATTGTCAGCGCGTCTCCGAAAATGGTATTATAAGGCTGCAGGATATTTAACGACTGGTAAGCTCCGATAGATGTATTGCCCGTGCGGCCATAGGAAGCACGTAGTTTCAGATCAGATACAATGGATGAATTCCGAAGAAAACTTTCATTGGAGATCCGCCAGGCAATCGCGGCAGAGGGGAAATTTTCCCAACGAAATTCCTTTGAATAAGCGGAATAACCATCGCGACGGAAACTAAGTGTAAAGAGATAACGGTTATCGAAACCATAATTGAACCTGCCTACAAAAGAAGACAGAGCTGTTTTGGAATAACCCGATCGTGGCAGGCCGGCAACACCGGCGGAATGCAGGCTACCGGTATACACTTCGTTGCTGAGAAAGTCTGAAGCCGTACCCGACTCCATACTGGTATTTTTATCCAGTTGGTTGGCGATACCGCCAACAAAATCCAGGACATGTCTTTTAGCGATCGTTTTTTTATAGCTGATAATATTCTCATTCAAAATAGTGGTGAACTGGTTGGTATTGACATATGCTGTACCGGTAGAGTTCAGCGCATAGGGTTCTCTGTTGGTGAACACATCATTCCGGTTATTGCTATTCAGGATATTACCGGAGATCCTGATCTCGAGGTCCTTTGCCGGTTTGATCCGGAGATTGAGGTTTGCCACGATATCATCCACCTTCGTACTGTTCGACATTTCATCTCTGCGGGCAACGGGATTCACAATCGCGTTGGAGATAAAAGGATAAACCGTATTTAATCTCCTGTACCGGCCATTGTCATCATACGGGCCCACGGTAGGAGGGGCGAATAACATCGCTCCAAACATATCACTGCCCCTGTTTCCCAATGTAGAATTCTGGTGGCTCCTGTCGCTACGGGTATAGATGGTTGTATAACCAACGCTGAACACCTTGCTGATATCATGATTGATATTTGCACGGAAAGAATACCGGTTATAATCAGAATTAGGAATGATCCCCTGCTGGGAAAACACAGCACCGGAAAGAAAGAATGTAGTTTTTTCAGAACCACCTGACACACTCACATTCCCGCTGTATAAAGGAGCATTGCGGAGTAGCAGGTCCTGCCAGTCGGTGCCCTTTACATTACGAAATGAATCTACCTGCCGTTGGGTAAAATAAGGCGCCAGGTTATCGTTGATGGCCTGTTCATTATACAGGGAAACGTACTGGAACGGACTTAGCAGTTTCATTTTTTTAGTAATCGATTGAACGCTGTATCCCATATCCAATCCAACTCTTGTTGGTTGGTTTTTCCTTCCCGATTTTGTTGTGATCAGAACAACACCGTTGCCACCCCTGGATCCATACATTGCCGTGGAAGACGCGTCTTTCAGGATCTCCATCGATTCGATATCCGCATTCTGCAGGTAAGTAGGGCTGCTGGGAAATCCATCGATAATGTATAACGGTTCATTACCTCCGAGAATAGAATTCGCGCCACGGATGCGGACACTGACGGGACTGCCGGGTGTGCCATTGTTTTGCATCACACGAACTCCCGGCGCGCGGCCGCTCAATGCCTGTATGACGTTTGTTGTAGGAAAGGAATTAAGATCCGCGCCCTTCACCTGCGATACAGAGCCGGTGAGATCGCTTTTCCTGACTTTACCGTAAGCAATCACTACCACATCTTCCGCGGTTTTCTGATCAGGGGTGAGTGAAATATCGATGATGGTCCTGCCACCAATAGCTATCTCCCGCTGCTCGAAGCCAATATAAGATACAATCAGTACATCACCAGCCTGCGCCTCTATGGAGAAATGTCCCTGCGCGTCTGTACTTGTTCCCGTCGATTTATTTTTTACCAGCACGGACGCGCCTGATAGCGGCTCGCCCTGGTCGTTCAGTACCCGGCCCGTGATAGTAAGTGGGGCGGGAGCTGCCGCGATGCTGGGCTGATCAGGCACACTTCTTTTCCTGATCACGATGATATTACCGGCAATCGCGTATTCGAATGGCTGGTCTCTGACGCAGGCTTTCAATACCTCTTCAATAGGTGCATTTGCAAATTGCAGGGTTACTTTTTTTGCTTTTGCCAGCAGGTCGGCATCAAAAAAGAAAACGAAGCTGGTTTGTTTTTCAATGGACTCAAACACCTTCGGCAGTGCCGCGTTTTTTTCAGCCAGGGTAATTTGCTGGCTATTGCCGGAAGCGCTTACCTGCAGGCAGGCGACCAACATAAAAAAGGCAATCAGTTTCATAATTAGCAGTGTTTTGGTCTTCAGGTGTCGCTGCAGGTGCCAACGACCGGACAAAAAGTTAATTTGCATACATTTGAAATGTTTAATGAATAAAATGTCAACCCCGAGAAAGGTGATGTCAACAGCATTAAACTCCGGCTGGAAGTGTTCGCTGCACTTCTGGCCTTTTTAATGCCGGTGAGTGTTTATGTTTAGTTATTGGTTACTGTTATTGTTTTCCCGGTTACCCGGAATTTTATATCGCTCCATTCAAGCGCTTTCAATACATCTGTCAACGGGCTTGAGCGGGAGATCTTACCTCCGAACTTCCTGTTAGGTACCGTTCCTTCATACACTACTGACACATCGTACCAGCGTTCGATCTGGCGCATCATCCGGTCGAACCGGTCACCATCAAACTGGAAATAATCATTCTTCCAGGCCAGCACTTGTTGCAGGTCCACTTTCTCTACCAGCTTCATGTTTCCATTATTTTCCTGCAGGGCCTGCAGCCCGGGTTTTAATTGTAGTACCCGCGTTGGAGAACTTACACGTACCGAGCCTTCTACCAGCGTGGTAGCGATGGCGGGTTCGTTGGTATAGGCCATGATATTGAAATGAGTGCCGAGCACTTCCACCTTCAGGTCTTTTACCTCCACAATGAATGGCCGCGCGGGATTGTGGGCAATTTCAAAATAGGCCTCGCCGGTGAGCTGAACATCCCGTGTATCTCCACTGAACGAAGTAGGATAACGAAGCGTGCTTTCCGCGTTCATCCATACCTTACTGCCATCCGGGAGTGTGAGGCGGTACTTTCCGCCACGTGGTGTAACAATGGTATTGAAACCAACTGATGCCGACTGGTCCTGCACTGACTCGTAAGCGAGTTCGCCATTGGCCAGCTTCACTACGTTCGTCCCTCCCTGGTTTGCCACAACACCATTTTGCAGGTCGCTCAACGATACGATGGAACCATCAGCCAGGGTCAGCATTGCCTTATTGCCTCCGGGCTGGATAGATGATTCAGGAGTAACTGCCGGCAATTGAATAGCTAACTGCTTTGGTGCTGCAGACTTTGTAAACTGGTAAATCCCCAGGCCAATAGCCAGGACCACGACGGCAGCCACGGCATATTTCCACCAGGTACGAGGAGATGAAACAGGGATTATAGTTGCTGGTTGCCGGTGTTCCACAAGCTGAAGTTTTTCCGACAGTTCACGAAAGGCATCATGGAAAGAATACTCGGCGGGAGCGATCTCTTGTTTTTGTTCATAAACGGAATCAAGTAACTCCGTTAGCAGATCGCGGTTGGATTCGTCCTGGATCAGTTCCTTCAATTGCCGGATTTCCCGGGCATTCAATTTCTGATCACTGACGTACTTATCCCAAAGCAGTTTTAAGGTTTCGTGGTTGGTCATATGGCAGAGAATGCCATAAATGGCGGCACTCTGTTTAATGACGGATGGAAAAGAAAAGGGAATGCGTCTGGCTGAAAAAAAATTATCCGACAGCGAAAAGCAATAACCAGGCAAGAAGTGGCTCGTATTGATACTTAGACAGGTGAGCCCTGATAGCAGTCAGCGCCCTGACCATATAAGACTTTGAAGTTACCCGCGTGATATTCATTCTTGCGGCAATTTCGGCATGACTCAGGCCTTCAAACCGGCTCAGCCTGAAAACCCGTTGCATCTGCGGGGGAAGCTGATCAACGGCTTCGTGCAGCAACTGTTCCAGCTCCTTGTATTCAGCATCTTTGCCGGCAACAACGGTATCAACAGAAAAATATTCAAGCAGATAGTCTTCATTTTCTACCGTAAATACCTTCCTGCGAAGCTGGTCGATAGCCAGGTTGCGTGACAATACATTCAGGTAGGCGCTAAAGTTTTTTATCGTGTGAAGCTGTTCCCTGTTATGCCATACTTTCATAAACGTATCCTGCGCGAGATCTTTTGCCAGCTCAGGAGATTTCAAAATTTTCAGGCCAACAGCGTGGATCTGGTCCCAATAAAACTCAAAGATTTGCCGGAAAGCGAGCTGGTCGCCAGCGGACAGGCGTTGAAGCAACTGAGTTTGATCATATGGTTGGATAAAAGGCAGGGAATAGTATCGTTGGAACACTAAAGTAATAAAATATTAATTCAATTGTGAAATCAAATGATAAGGTCGAATCATGACTGGAGTTTATTTATTGTTAGTTGAAGTAAACAAATCGCTGATTTAGATACACCGCCGAGGTTAAAAATCGCAGAGCTACTATTTCACTTACAGGGTTCAAAAAAGGATTGCCTGGTTTTGTATCACCTGCATAATTATTGTTGGGCCATAAAAATGTACCTGCTCTTTTAGTTGTTATAATAATTAATATTGAGGCTGTACATTATTACCGTTAACATTAATTGAGTTTATAAAAACCCGGGCGAATTACCATTCACATTGATATTACTGCGACCAGCAAAATGGTGGGATCGCTAATAATGAGATGGTGTATAACTGTTGTACTTCGCGTCTATACTTAAGTGCTATATTATTTTGTCCCGAAAAGATATCCTACAGCGGCAGTCAGGCACATCGCCACAGTACCCCAAATGCAAATCCTTGCAATAGATTTTCCCACTGGCGCGCCACCGGTTTTGGCCGCGAATACTCCTGAAACTGCCAGGAAAAAGATTGCCCCCGCGTATTGATAGACTACCATGAGAGATATTGGTGCAAAAAAAGAAATCAGGACCGGTAAGATACCACCGGTTAAAAAAGAAGCTGCCGATGCCAGGGCAGCCTGCAAAGGTTTTGCTTTACTGAAATCATTGATGCCTAATTCATCCCTGGCATGTGCTTCCAGAACATTATGTTTCGTCAATTCAACGGCTACACGTAAGGCCAGTTCGGCGGGCAATCCCCGCTGTTCATAAATCTTGGCCAGTTCTTCGAGTTCAGCCTCCGGTTGATCCCTGAGTTCCTTTTGTTCTCTTTGCAGATCGGCTGCTTCTAAGTCAGCCTGGGAACTAACGGACACGTATTCACCGGCGGCCATTGATAATGCCCCTGCGACGAGTGCGGCAAGCGCCGCAAGTACGATAGGGAATCGCGTTGAACTCGCCGCGGCCACACCGATCACAACACTTGCAGTTGAAAGAATACCATCGTTTGATCCAAGTACAGCGGCCCTGAGCCAGCTGCTGCGGACCACATAATGTTTTTCCTGTTCCATTTTATTGATTTTATTCGAACTCACCTGACTAACTTATTTGCGATTTTGCAAGGCCCGGAAAAACCATCGTTTTGCAATTTCCGCGGCTAAAATATATGTTCCAACAATCAGCGCGATCCAGCCATAATAGTTGAGAGGCAATTTAACAAGCCCCAGCAAACCCGCGAACGGCATGTAAGGAAGAAGCAACGTAAAAGTGATCACAAGCATCGTAGCCAATGTGAGATATTTACCCGGTAAGCTTTTAAAGAATGGTAACCGGGTACGTACTACCAGTACAATAAGCGTTGCTGAAATAACCGATTCGGTAAACCAACCTGTTTGAAACAATTTTTCGTCCGCTTTGATGACATGCAACAATACCCAGAATGTGCAGTAATCAAATACGGAACTGATCAATCCAAAGACGATCATAAAGCGTTGGATAAGCTTGATGTCCCATTTATGTGGTTGAGCAACGGCGATCGCGTCAACGCTGTCGGTGCCTATCGCCATTTCCGGAAAATCAGTCAGCAAATTGGTAACCAGTATCTGCTTTGGCAGTAAGGGCAGGAACGGTAAAAACAAGGAAGCCCCGGCCATGCTAAACATGTTGCCGAAGTTGGCACTGGTGGCCATGAAAATATACTTCATCGTATTGGTGAAGGTTTTTCGGCCTGCTATTATTCCTTTTACCAATACGTCGAGGTTTTGATTGAGCAGCACGATGTCTGCAGCTTCTTTGGCAACGTCTACGGCGGAATCCACTGAAATGCCTACATCCGCGGCATGTAAGGCAGGAGCATCGTTGATACCATCACCCATAAAGCCGACCACATTACCGGACTTCTTCAGGGATAGGATAATCCGCTCTTTTTGATTAGGCTCTACTTCCGCAAAGATATCAGTACGTACAGATTGCTGAAATAAAGCGGCGTCGCTCATTTCCCGTAACTGCTTTCCGGTTAGTATGACAGGATCGGCTATACCGATTTGTGTTGCAAGATTATGAGCTATCAGTTCATTGTCTCCTGTTATCAGTTTTAACTGAACACCTAACTGGCGCAGGTCAATAATGGTTTGGAGAACATCTTTTTTCGGAGGATCAAATAAGGTAATAAAGCCAAGGAAGATCATATCTTTTTCATCATCCCGCACAAAGTCTTTTTGCCTGGAAGTATTTTTATAAGCGACACCCAAAACCCGGTAGCCATCCGCGCTTAACCGGGCATATTCGCTATTGATAGCGGCAAGTTTTTCAGTTATCGGTATAATCTGGCCGGTGTTTGTTTCAGCATGCTCACAAACCTTTAACACGTAGTTCAACGCGCCTTTTGTGATAGCGAAATTTTCAAGCCCATTGTTGACCTGTATCGTCAGTCTTTTTCTCAGGAAATCATACGGCACTTCGGCCTGAACAGTGAAATCATGCGTATCACCGGGATAAATATTTCGTACCGCTTCATCAATGGGATTTTTAAAACCTTGTTGTAAAGAGGCGTTCAGCCAGGCATAGCGTAATGTTTTCGCTGAGTGATTTCCTTCTGTATCCAAGGCTTCTTTAAGTGTTACTTTTCCAACGGTAATTGTTCCGGTCTTGTCGGAGCAAAGGATATTCATGCTTCCAAAATTTTCAATAGAGGAAAGCCTTTTTACAATGACCTGGTTTTTTGCCATCGCTCTCGCGCCAATAGCGAGATTGATGCTGATAATCGCTGGCAGCAATTGCGGCGTGAGCCCTACTGCCAGTGCCAATGAAAATAAGAGTGAATCCACGGCCGGTTTGTGCAGAAGTATATTAATGCCGAAAATGATCAGGACAAGCAGTAAGGTTATCTCCATCAGCATGTAACCAAAACGCCTGATTCCAATTTCAAATTCCGTTGTGGGAATTCTTGTACGCAACCTGCCAGAGATTTTACCGAACTCGGTTTCCTTTCCTGTTTTAATGATCAATGCTTTTGCCCTGCCACTGATAACATGCGATCCCATGAAAAGGGAATTGGTTCTTTTCGACAGCGGCGCATCGATATCAACTACTCCGCTATTTTTTTCGACGGGGAATGTTTCTCCTGTAAAGGCCGCTTCATCAATAAACAGTTCTTTGGAATCGAGTAGTAAACTGTCACCAGGAATAATATCTCCCGCTGTCAGCACCACGATATCACCCGGCACTACCTGTTCTACCGGTAACTCTGTTGCCGTACCTTCTCTTATGATTGTGCATTTGATCTGCACCATTTTTAGCAGTTCCGCAACGGCGTTTGCCGCGCCTTTTTCCTGCCAGAAGCCCAGTATACTGCTGACCAGGATGATGAAAAGTATAATGACCGCGTCGGAGAAGTCGCCTAATCCCATAGAAAGAAAGGCCGCCGCGATAAGTAGCAGGGTTAGCGGACTTTTAAATTGAAGTAAAAAAAGCAGTATCGCTGAAGAGCGTGATTTCGCTTTAAGCGTATTGGGGCCGTAGTTCTTTATACGGGTATTCGCTTCGTCGACAGACAAGCCCGCGGATTGTGACGATAACTCCTTTAATGCCTCTTCACCTGTAAGATGCCAGAAGGAGCGTAGAGAAACCGGGGATGATGTGGACTGAGCTTTCATACCGTGTAACTATTTTTTACTGCAACCCTAAAACACCCCTTCCTGTTCTTATCAGTATCTTAGGTGCAATGATGGATCACGATGATTGACGCGTCCAGTGCCATTGTTTTATCTCAGGCATGTCTACGCCGTTTTTCCGGATATATTCTTTGTGTTCAATTAATTTATTTTCCATTTCTTCTTTGAGATAGCTCGTTTTATCCGTCCACTCCGGAAGGCGATCGAGTGTATCAATCACCAGGTGAAACCGGTCCAGTTCATTCAGAACGGTCATATCAAAAGCGGTTGTGATCGTGCCTTCTTCTTTGTACCCTCTTACATGTATGTTATCATGATTGTTTCGTTTATAGGTTAATCGGTGAATGAGCCAGGGATAACCATGAAAGGCAAAGATGACGGGCGCTTTGGTGGTGAACAGGGCATCAAAGTCATCATCCGTCAAACCATGCGGATGTTCGGTATGCGGCTGTAGTTTCATCAGGTCGACCACGTTCACAACACGAACCTTTAGTTCCGGCAACCGTTGACGCAGGATGGTAACCGCCGCAAGCGTTTCCATGGTGGGCACATCGCCGGCACAGGCCATCACTACATCCGGGCGCGTGTCCTTATCATTGCCTGCCCATTCCCAAATCCCAATTCCTTTGGTGCAATGAATAATAGCTTCGCTGATAGAAAGCCATTGGGGAGACGGATGCTTTCCGGCTACAATGACATTCACATAATGCCTGCTGCGAAAACAATGATCGAGTATGGATACAAGGCAATTGGCATCGGGAGGCAGGTATACCCTGACGATGGATGCCTTTTTATTGACGACATGGTCCAGGAACCCCGGATCCTGGTGCGTAAACCCATTGTGATCCTGTCGCCAGACATGCGACGAAAGAAGGATATTCAATGAGGCTATCTTTTCTCTCCAGGGTACTTCCGCAGCCACCTTCAACCATTTTGCGTGCTGGTTAAACATCGAATCAATGATATGAATAAATGCCTCGTAGCAGTTAAAGAGACCATGCCGGCCCGTTAGTAAATAACCTTCCAGCCAGCCTTCGCATTGGTGTTCGCTAAGCATTTCCATCACACGGCCCTGTTTGCTTAGAAATTCATCATCCCTGGTGATCGTTCCCTGCCATTGACGATTCGTTGTTTCAAATACCGCGTTCAATTTGTTGGAGAGCGTTTCATCCGGTCCGAATACCCTGAAATTTTTTTGTTCTTCGTTGAGTCGAATGATATCGCGCACAAATGCTCCTGCGATAAAGGTATCACCGGGTCCCGCATCCCCTCTATTTTTAAAAGCAAAGCCATATTCGCGAAAATCGGGCATGCACAAATCATGGAGTTTTAGTCCGCCGTTCGTATGCGGATTGGCGCCCATCCTTTTTGTTCCGGCAGGAGCAAGCGCGGCCAGTTCAGGTAACAGTCTGCCGGTATTGTCAAACAATTCTTCCGGCCGGTAGCTCCTGAGCCAGTTCTCCAGTTTCTTTAAATGCGCGGGGTTGGTCACCGGATCGGTAATAGGAACCTGGTGTGCTCTGAAAGTGCCTTCTATCGGCAGGCCATTTACTTCTTTTGGGCCGGTCCAACCCTTTGGAGTTTTTAAAATAATCATCGGCCAGCGCGGGCAATCGGTGTCCGCGGATTTTGCAGCAAGATCTTTAATGCTCCGGATCTCTTCGATTATCACATCCAGCAATTTCGCCATCTGGTGATGCATAAACTTAGGATCATCGCCTTCCAGGAAATAAGGCTTCCAGCCATATCCTTTAAATAAATAATCCAGTTCCTGCTCACCGATCCTGGCAAGGATTGATGGATTGGCAATCTTGTAACCATTTAAATGAAGGATTGGCAGTACCACTCCATCGGTCACGGGATTAAGAAACTTATTGGAGTGCCAGGCCGTTGCCAGCGGACCCGTTTCCGCTTCACCATCACCCACCACGCAGGCCACTATTAATTCCGGATTGTCAAAAGCCGCACCAAACGCGTGGCTAAGCGAATAACCCAATTCACCACCTTCATGAATGGAGCCCGGACACTCAGGGGAAACATGACTGGGGATGCCGCCGGGAAATGAAAACTGTTTAAACAGTTTTTTAAGTCCCGCTTCATTCCTGCCTATAGATGGGTATACCTCGCTATAGGTTCCTTCCAGGTATACACTGCCTACTACCGCTGGCCCGCCATGGCCGGGACCGGCAACATAGATCATGTCAAGATCATATTTTTTGATCGCCCGGTTCAGGTGCGTATAAATAAAATTCTGCCCCGGCGTAGTACCCCAATGCCCCAGCAGCATCGGCTTGATATGTTGAGGCTGCAAGGGCTCCTTCAGTAAGGGATTGTCCTGTAAATAGATCTGCCCCACAGAAAGGTAATTGGCGGCGCGCCAGTACGCGTCGATGCGGTGCAACAATTCTGCGGATAAGGCATCATCTTTTTCTACAGGAATAGGTTGTGTGTTCATGCTATTTCAGTTTTATGAAATGAGTGTAGGATCTCTTGCACCGATTGCGCGATCATGAGTTCTTCATTGGTTGGTATCACCCGAACGCAGGCTGGGCTGGTATCTGTTGAAATGATCGGCTGCTGTTTCTCATTCCTGTCAGCGTCGATATGGATGCCGAGGAAAGAAAGATGCTCGCAGATCCTGCTTCGGATGGTTGCAGACCGCTCTCCGATACCACCGGAAAAAACCAGGGTGTCAAGACCTCCAAGCGCGGCAGCCATTGATCCAATCCATTTTTTTACCTGGTAGCAAAATAGTTCAATGGCTTCAGCGGCCCGGCTATCGCCGCTTTCTTTTAGTAGCAACTCCTGCATATCCGAACTCGTAGCGGAAATACCCAGCAAGCCGGATTCGTAATTAATGAGATGGTTAAGCGTTTGGGCAGTGAATTTCTCCTGCTCCATAAGATAACAGACTATTCCTGGATCCAGGTCGCCACAGCGGGTCCCCATCATAAGGCCTGATGTGGGTGTAAATCCCATGCTGGTATCAATGCTTTTGCCGCCGGATACAGCTGCCAGGCTCGCTCCGTTACCCAGGTGCGCAAAAACGATCTTTCCGCCAGCCACCGTAGCCCCCGCAACCCGTTCCAACTCATTCAGGAGAAAAGAATAGGAGATACCGTGAAAACCGTAACGGCGAATACCCGCATCGTAATACCGGCGTGGAATAGGCAGCATCTTTGCCCGCCTGGGCATGGATGCATGAAAGGCTGTATCAAAACAGCCCACCTGTGGCAATAAAGGAAATTTCTGGCCAAAGGCTTCTATCAATGCAATCTGGGCCGGTAAATGTTCAGGATCGTACACACTAAAATTTTTTAATTCAGCGAGCAGGGCGGCATTCAGCATTTGGGGTTCGGTATGTTCCATGCCGTATATCAGGCGATGCCCAATGGCCTTCATCTGGTTCATGCCTGCTTGTTGCTCAAAATACCCGGTGAGGCCGTTTACCACATCATTCATTTCCTTCCCGGCACAGGCTATTTTTTGTGGATGCACCGAATCGCTATCGTGAACGATGATTTGAAAAAGGTCAGCGTCGTTTTTTTCAATGTGCCCGTAGTAAATGGGCGTAGCCCCCTTCTCCATATCAAACAACGAAAATTTAATACCGGAAGAACCGACATTGAGCGTTAATATGGTACCTGCTTCATTCATGAATATTTTTTACTCGCCGCTTAGGATTATTTTCAGCGTTGTCTATCTTCCTCTGATGGAAAGTATGGTATGCCTGTGCAATATCGCTTAATTTAAAACGGTGGATGGTCAATTATTGGGGATTCGGATTTCCGGGCTGCATCGTTTTAATAAAGGGTAGTAGTTGCCGTATCCCCAAACCGGGTAGCGATCCTGCTGTTCGGGATCCAGTGTTTTCCGGGTGAAGCTCCAGGTTTGTACCGTGTACGCGGATGTAGTGATAGTGTAGCCGAATATCGCGGTAATACCCAGCACTTCTGCCGGACCCGCGATAAATTAGTTTTTCCATTTTTAAGACTTCAACGCAAGGTATATTATACAACTGAAGGGCTTGATGACCCTGGTTAGGTTCGATACTGATAAGGGTCACCTGGGTTCAGCGGATTAATGAAATATCGGTTGATAGGTTATGTCTCATCGGCCAAGACTCCCCGGTCGTTGATGTATCCGTTTTGAACCCTGCCATCTCTTTTTATTGATGCCCTGAATAACCAGCGTCATGCTTCATGGCAGGAAGTTCAGAAAAAACAGGAGCGAAAACAATATAAAACCCTATTTCCTGGTTGCAGGAGGGGCTCGTGGAAAGATATAAAAGGTGAAATGAACATTACAAAAGCAACTGAAAATATAGCTGAAGAAAAACAGAATTTTTCCTATCCAAATCCACAAATTGAATTGCTGGTAGAGCAGATCCTGAGTAAAAAAAATACATTCAACCGTATTGCCATTCCAACTATGGAGGGCTTGCGTTTTATAAAACTGGAAGATATTATCTATCTGGAAGCAAGTGGTAATTACACCCATATTTTCTGCAACGATAAAAAGAAATATGTTGTAAGCCGTACTTTAAAAGACTTTGAGGACATGTTGCCTGCCGAAGTATTTCTCCGGATCCATAATTCCCATATCATTAATAAAAATTTTGCGGAAAAATATATCCGTGGGGAAGGCGGACAGGTAGTGCTTTCTAATGGTACTTCCCTGGAAATATCTAAAAGAAAGAAGAGTGAATTTTTAAAAGCTATAGGTTATTAAAGCTCTTGCGGGTGAATAGATTGGCTACGATAGCAAAGGGCAGAAAGAATTTGTGAAAGTCACCTTTACTCCCGACTTAGTGTATCCCTGTTGGGAGCAGCGCCATAAATAGAAACACAGCCTTTAATTCAAGACGTTTCAAGTGGGCATAACAAGTACAGACAAAAAGATTACAGTTGTCGTCGGAGCTGCTCAAAGTAGCTGCAACGATCTTGAAGTGTTTGCTCAGTTTGATGATTACATGAAATCGAAAAGGAATTACACCTGGATGATGAAGGTGTATACTAATACCATAGGTCTATTGAAAGACTTTGAAATTAAAAGTAGCTTTCCTTCCTGAATGCCTTAAAAATAATCAGCAATCGCTAAAATACGCTTTGATTAAAATCGTAAATTTCGCCATAGATTTTTTTACATAACAATAGATTAAAGAATAGAATATGGCAATACTCTTTATAAAGAACATGGTCTGTAACCGATGTATTATGGTGGTGCAGAACGAACTGGACAAGCTTGATATTAAATCAAAAAACATCAGGTTGGGAGAAGTCACCCTGGAAGAAGAATTGACGAATGAGCAAAAAAAGAATTTAGAATACACGCTAAATCCGTTAGGTTTTGAACTGATTGACGATAAAAAAGCCCGGATCATAGAGCAGGTAAAAAATGTGATTATCGACCTGGTGCATCACCAGGACAGCGAAATAAAACATAACTTGTCCGATATACTAAGCAGAGCATTGCACCACGACTATAATTACCTTTCCAATCTCTTTTCAGAAGTAGAAGGCACGACCATCGAAAAATACTTCATTTCCCAAAAGATAGAAAAAGTAAAAGAACTACTGGTATATGACGAACTCTCCTTAAGCGAAATTGCTTTCCGGCTCAATTATTCCAGTGTTGCCTACCTCAGCAACCAGTTCAAAAAAGTAACTGGGCTCACACCCAGCCATTTCAAGCAGATCAAAGAAGATAAAAGAAAACCTTTAGATGAGGTTTAGCTATCGAAAATCAAGCTGGCAGCTGTATCTAATTTAAAAAAGAATACATCGAAGTTCTGTTATGCTTAGCATATAACGTAAATCTTACAACTCTTTTCCAGAATAGTACAATAATCAAGCCCTCAACTTGTGCCAATTTTGTATCGTAAATAAAACAAACGATAATGGCAACAAATAATGAGCAAACGATATACCTCCCTTTGGAAGACGTAGAGAGTGAACATTGCGCCTTGATTGTAGATAAAGGGCTGGCACAGGTTAAGGGCATAGACACGCATAAGGTAGAATTGAACAACAGCAGGGCGGCTATTACGGTAAGCAATACCGAAGCCATTCCGGAAGCGGTTAAAGCCATTAAAGATCTGGGGTATGGCGTTACCACCGTAAAGCAATCCTTTCCCGTGCTGAATATGACCTGTGCTTCCTGCGCTGTTAGTGCCGAAAGTGGCGTTAAGTATGAGCCGGGTGTAATTAATGCTTCCGTTAATTTTGCAACGGCAACATTATCTGTAGAATACCTTCCTGATATGACCAACCCCCTGGCGCTGCAAAAAGCAGTACAATCCATCGGGTATGATCTGTTGATCGAAGACGAATCCACACAACAGGAAACACTTGAAGCCATTCACGAAAAGAAATTCAAAGCATTAAAGAATAAAACCAGCTGGGCGGTGCTGCTATCACTTCCTGTGGTAGTCATCGGTATGTTCTTTATGGATATGCCTTATGGCAACGAAATCATGTGGCTGTTCGCTACCCCGGTGGTACTTTGGCTCGGAAAAGATTTTTTCATCAATGCATGGAAACAGGCAAAGCACCGTTCTGCCAATATGGATACGCTGGTAGCTTTAAGCACGGGCATCGCTTATATCTTCAGTGTATTTAACATGCTTGCTCCCGATTTTTGGCATGCAAGAGGGCTGCACGCCCACGTTTATTTTGAAGCGGCTGCCGTTGTTATCACTTTCATCCTTTTAGGTAAACTGCTCGAAGAAAAAGCCAAAGGCAATACCTCATCGGCCATTAAAAAACTGATGGGTCTGCAGCCAAAAACCGTGATGGTGATACAACCCGACGGAACTGAAAAGCAAACAGCCATTGAAGACGTAAAGGTAGGCAATGTAATCTTGGTAAAACCCGGCGAAAAAATTGCCGTAGACGGAATGGTTACATCCGGTAGCTCGTATGTAGACGAAAGTATGCTGAGCGGAGAACCCGTTCCGGTATTGAAGCGGGAAAACGAAAAAGTATTTGCAGGTACGATTAACCAAAAAGGAAGCGTCCGTTTTGAAGCCGTGAAAGTGGGTAAGGAAACCATGTTGGCCCAAATCATCAGAATGGTGCAGGATGCCCAGGGAAGCAAAGCTCCCGTTCAAAAACTGGTAGATAAAATCGCGGGCATCTTTGTTCCGGTAGTAATAGGGATCGCTATCCTCACATTTGTATTATGGCTGATTTTAGGAGGTGATAACGGAGTGGTTCAAGGGCTGTTGGCAGCCGTTACCGTATTGGTTATTGCCTGTCCTTGTGCTTTGGGCCTGGCTACACCTACGGCAATTATGGTGGGTGTGGGTAAAGGTGCTGAAAACGGTATTTTAATTAAAGATGCCGAAAGCCTGGAGCTGGCTAAAAAAGTAAACGCCATTGTACTGGACAAAACAGGAACCATTACCGAGGGCAGGCCACAGGTTACCGGTATTAAATGGCTGAACAATGATGATGCGGCCAATGAAATTTTATTCAGTATAGAAAAACAATCCGAACATCCATTGGCCGAAGCGGTAGTGAAACACCTGGAAGGCGTATCAAACATCACCTTATCAGATTTTGACAGCATTACGGGCAAAGGCGCAAAGGCAGTACACAACAGCGAAACCTATTTCGTAGGCAACAAAAAACTGCTGGAAGAAAACAATGTCACTATTGCAGATGAACTACTAAAGCAGGCTGAAGAATGGGGCCGGCAGTCCAGGACCGTTATCTGGTTTTCAGATAGCAAACAGGCGCTGTCCGTTATTTCTATTTCAGACAAGATCAAAGAAACTTCTGTAGCAGCTATCAAACAATTGCAGGATATGGGTATCGACCTGTATATGCTTACGGGAGATAATGAAGCCACGGCAAAGGCCATCGCACAGCAAACGGGTATACTGCATTACAAAGCCGAGGTACTGCCACAGCACAAAGCCGATTTTGTAAAAGAACTGCAACAGCAGGGCAAAACAGTGGCTATGGTTGGCGATGGTATCAATGACAGCACCGCACTGGCAACGGCAGACGTGAGTATTGCCATGGGCAAAGGCAGCGACATCGCGATGGACGTAGCTAAGATGACCATTATTTCATCGGATCTTACCAAAATACCGCAGGCCATCCGCCTTTCCAAACAAACTGTTGCTACCATTAAGCAAAACCTGTTCTGGGCATTTATCTACAACCTTATCGGTATCCCTGTTGCAGCGGGTATTCTTTATCCGGTCAACGGATTTTTGCTCAACCCGATGATTGCAGGTGCTGCAATGGCGCTAAGCAGCGTGAGTGTGGTAAGTAATAGTTTACGATTGAAATGGAAGAAGTAAAACCAGGAAAAATATAACACCAATGGTAATTGAATAATCATATTTTATAACATAAAAAATAAGTAAAGATGAAAACTATAACCATCCATGTGCCCGATATGCAGAGCGCACATTGCCAAACGAGCGTAAGCAACGCAATTAAAACAATTGAAGGTGTACAAATCCGGCATCAGGAAGCCGGAAAAATATCGGTTTCCATTGAAGCGGACAATCTTGAAAACGAAGTGGTGCAAACCATAGAAAAAGCAGGTTACAGCGTAGAACCCGGCAGCAATAACAACGCTTAATGTTGTATAAGGGTTGCGCGGTAGTTACACCGTTCAACAGAGATATTCATAAACAGTTGGAGTCATGAAAAATACCTTTAAACTATTGGTCAAAGGAATGGTATGCAACAGGTGCATCTATGTGCTGCGTGAAGAATTGCCCAAGCTTGGCCTGGAGATATCCGACATACGCTTAGGCGAGATCACGCTAAAGGAAACGTATAAAACTACTATTGAAGTACAAACGATCAGGGCCATGTTGCAAAAAAACGGATTTGATATGTTATACAGCAAAAACGAGCAGACCATAGACAAAATCAAAAGTATGGTGGACGTGGGTATCCGGCAACAAGCAGATACCGGTGAGCCGGTTAAGTTTTCGGTACTGATAAGTAATGAGCTGCATAAAGATTATGGTTCATTGAGTGCGCTGTTTGCATCATCACAGGAATGCACCCTCGAAAAATACATCATTTCAAGAAAGATAGAAAAGGTGAAAGAGCTGCTGGTGTATACGGATCAATCGCTGTCTGATATAGCTTATGTTTTAGGCTACAGCAGCCCGGCCCATTTGTCCAATCAATTAAAAAAATATACAGGCTTTACTTCTTCCTACTATAAACGAATAAGGCAGGATAAAATAGCCATTGTTCAAAATCAATTACCTGATACGTGATTGTTCACAACACTATACGACACCTATTCACTATCCCCGTTTAATAGCGTCAATAAAATCATCTTATAAAACCCTGTTCATGCTCATGAGCAGGGTTTCATTTTTTTATAATCGTTCTTCATGCTATAACTATTCGCCATTAAAAAACAGCAAAAGTAAA
Organism: uncultured Terrimonas sp.; assembly: GCA_964528095.1. Lineage (GTDB taxonomy): Bacteria > Bacteroidota > Bacteroidia > Chitinophagales > Chitinophagaceae > CAZGSG01. Next base: position 15,302 of record CAZGSG010000013.1, on the reverse strand, counting down.
TATCATAACTCTTACCGGTAATTGTGTAAAAAGCAAGGCAGCCGGCGCTTATACTTTTGTCGCGTAAATTTTAATTGATTGTTACCTCATTAAACAGGAAGACCATGTCATACAAGTATACTACACAAAGGTTAGGAATATTGATTCCGTTGCTGGGCATTTTATTGATCGCCTGTGAAAACAAAACGCAAAAATCGCCGGGGAAAACGGCCGCCGCCAATGCAGATGCCGGCAAATTACCGGTGGACGTTATGGTGGGCCTTACCGGGAAGCTGGTCGCCAGGTTTGGTTTCAAATCAAACATGATCGCCGGGCTGATAGCCCTTGCAGGTTCGCTTTTGCTATTCAGCGCCATTCCGCCCGATGGCACATTTGCGGTCAATGTGCTGCCGGCATCGCTACTGGGCGCAATCGGTATGTCGTTAGCGTATATTCCGGGCACTATTGCTTCCATGTCGGGAGCCAAACCCGAAGAAACGGGGCTTGCATCCGGGTTGGTCAATACCAGCTACCAGGTGGGTTCAGCTTTGGGGCTGGCCATTATAGTGGCCATTGCTGCCGCAAAAACCAATTCCGTAAAAACTGCCGGCGCTACCGATGTCATTGCTTTGAATGCCGGCTTCCAGACCGCATTTTTTTCGGCGGCCATTGTATGTATAATTGCTGCGTTAATTGCTGCCGTTGCTATCAAAACTTTTAAACAGTAAAAGCGGCGGACAGTATGAAAAAATATAAATGGCATACCCATAAGGTCATACAGGAAACAAAAGATGCTGTCACCATCATTTTTAATACAGGGCAGACACCAATAATATACCAGGCCGGACAGTACCTTAATATTACCTGTTCTATTGAGGGTGTATTAATATGCAGGTCATACTCTTTTAGTTCCGCACCGTCCGATACCTTTCCGTCCATTACTGTAAAACGTGTCGCTAAAGGGAAAATGAGTAATTACCTTGTTGACAACGCACCATATATCAGCGAATGGGATGTAGAAGCTCCCGTCGGAAACTTTGTGATGAAGCAGCAGTTTGCTGAGGAGGTGCAAATGGTCTTTTTGGCGGGCGGGAGCGGTATTTCACCACTCTTCTCCTTATTGAAAAGCACGGGAGATAGTGCGCCAGTACCTTTATTATTGTACTCAGACAAAACACCCGAAAATACCCTTTTCATAAACGAACTCGAAAAGATGTCGGCACGCAACCGGCTGAATGTTTTCTATTCGTTCAGCGGCGATACACAAGGTTCAAAGGCGGCTAAACATATTTCCGGCCGGTTCTCGCAGCCGATAATTCAGACTGTTATCCGGCAATACATACCGCATGAAGCGAAAGCGCATTATTTCATTTGCGGTCCTGCAGAGCTGATGCAACTGCACCAGGACACCCTGCGTGCCATGCATATTCCTGCGGCACAGATCCATTCGGAATATTTTGACCCTGTGGTGGTGGACTATGCCCTGTTGGAAAATGGTGGTCAACATAAGGAAGTATTGGTAAACTACTTTGACATCAATTATGAGGATGACGAGCCGCAAACATACAAATGTACCTGCCTGGTTGAGGTTCCGGCCGGACAGTCGCTCCTGGATGCCATGCGTGCCAACGATATCCGGGTGGCCAGCTCATGTGAAAAAGGTACTTGCGGTTTGTGTTGGGCAACAAAAGAAAATGGCCAGGTAAAAATGATGAACAATTACGCACTCACAGATGAAGAAATAGCGGAAGGAAAAATTCTGCTTTGCCAGAGCTTTCCGTTGGATCAATCTGTTTCCATCACGGTTGAATAAAAGGATATTGGAAGCAGCGGGACCGGCCTTATAACATCGGTATGCATTTTCTTGAAATCACAGTTGGGGAATGCTATTACCAGTAAATCTTACAAATCAAACCCAAAATACCGCAAACAGAGCACTACTTTTTCTACTCAACTTTGTATCATCAATAAATAATAAAAAATCAGGTAAAATGGAAAATAAAAATTTTAAGTTCAAGACAAACATCAATTGTAGCGGATGTGTAGCTAAAGTAACTCCCTTTTTTAATGAAGCCGAAGGCATCTCCCATTGGGAAGTGGATACGGTTAGTAAAGACAAGGTACTTACCGTAAAATCCGAAGGGATTAGCGAACACGAAGTTATCGAAACCGTACAAAAAGCAGGATTTAAGATAGAGCCTCTAAGCGCATAAAATAAAAGGAACGAATAAATTATTTTGGATTGTAGGATCACTTAGTATTCCGCAACAGTAAAAAAATCATCAGTTATGGAAAATCATCAGCATTCAAATACGGAAAGTGTTTACGCCTGCCCCATGCACCCGGAAGTAACCGGGAAGCAGGGAGACAAATGTTCCAAATGCGGAATGGTACTGAAAGCAGTTCAGCAGCCAAAATCAGATCAATACCAGGTGTTGTTAAGCACTTTGCCTCACCCTGTCGAAGCAGGAAAACCGGCAGACCTGGTACTTGCTGTAAAAGAAAATGGCCATAATGTACCATTGGATATTTCGCACGAAATGAAAATACATTTAATGGTTGTCAGTGAAGACTTGTCGTGGTTCCGCCATATTCACCCCATGCAGCAGGCAGACGGTATCTATACAGTAACAGAAACGTTCCATAACGGAGGAAAGTACCTTTTGTTTGTCGATTTTAAACCAAGCGGCGGGGCACAGACTTTAAGCATACTTGAAATCGGGGTACAGGGACAGCAGATGGCGGCCAGCGGGGAAAACACAAACAAGTGGCTATCAAAAACCGATGGATACACGGTAACGCTCGAAAACGGGAACGATGTTAAGACCAACAGGACGCAGCATTTAAAAATTTCTATTGAAAAAGACGGAAAGAAATTACCGGAAAGCGACCTGCAGCAATACTTAGGAGCAGCTGCCCATATTGTAATGATTGGCAAAGCCGATAAGGACTTTTTGCATATCCATCCCGTGTCAGACAGCCGTTACCCGGTTTATGCGGAAACACGTATTGAAAAAGCTGGTATATACAGAATGTGGGTGCAGTTTAAAATAGACGGACAAGTACATACAGCAGATCTTACGGTTGATGTTGTAAAAGGAGAAAACAACAACGGGGAAAGTCATCACGGACATCATCATTAAGCATCTCCGGATTGTAGTGCAAAAACACATGAACAAAATCAAGTCAAACAATACTTCTGTAAAAAAAGAACAAAATCAAAAAAAAAAAAGATATGAAAAACAACTTGTTAATATTGGCAATGATGCTGTTTGGATATGCGGCATCTGCCCAAAACACAGATATGCTCCTGAGCAAATATTATGATGTAAAGAATGCCCTGGTAAGCAGCGATGCGAAAGCGGCTTCCGAAGCAATTGGTGCGCTGCAAAAAGCAATAAAAGCAGAAAGCGCTTTTAAGCAGAAGGATGATTTGAATAAGGCAGTAGATAAGCTGGCAGAAGCCGGCAATATTGAAAAACAAAGAGCAGCCTTTAACCATGTGTCCACTACATTATGGACAGTAGTGAAAAACGCCGATAAAACAAGCCACCCCGTTTACTATCAATACTGCCCGATGAAAAAAGCCTATTGGTTAAGCAACGAAGCGGCTATTAAAAACCCTTACTATGGATCGTCTATGCTGACCTGCGGAAAAGTTACGGAAACAAAAAAATAAGGAGGCCAAAAACAAAAGGCATAACCTGGAAGTGAAAACTCCAAACCGTCAATAACGTATTGATCGTTTGGAGTTTTACCTTTATTGTATTGTCATGCTAGCGAAACACAATTCTCCTCTTATCTGATCTTCCCTGCTTCAATCAACCATCCGAACACGGGATTAGATAGGCGCGAAGTAAATCTTACAAATATTTCCCAAAATAGTGTAGTGACCGTGGCACTCTTTATTGGCAATTTTGTCCCTTAAAGATGCGTACAATGAAATTGAAAAAAGTAACCTTATTTCCGGTAGCAGCATTGTTATTGGCTGCCTCATCTGCATTTGCTCAAAAAGTAGTGCGTTATGAGCTGTATGTAAAAGATACGCTTGTAAACTATGCCGGAAAAAGCAAACGGGCTATCGCGGTAAACGGTCAAATACCCATGCCTACCCTTACATTCACGGAAGGCGATACGGCTGAAATTGTGCTGCACAACCAGCTTAAAGAAGGCACTTCGTTGCATTGGCACGGCGTGTTTCTACCGAATAAGGAAGATGGCGTGCCTTATCTCACGCAACCGCAGATAGCACCCGGCACTACACATACCTACCGTTTTCCCGTTATTCAACATGGCACGCATTGGTATCATTCGCATTCGGGCCTGCAGGAGCAGATCGGAATGTACGGTAATCTCGTGCTGAAAAAAAGAGCAGAGGACAAAACCTTTAGAAAGGGAATTGATGACCTGCCAACGGTACCTATCGTACTAAGCGAATGGACTAATCTTAACCCCGATAACATCCACCGGATGCTGCATAATGCCAACGATTGGGCTGCCATTAAAAAAGGCGCTACGCAATCCTATGCCGAAGCCATAAGGGCTGGACATTTCGGTACCAAAATAAAAAACGAATGGAAGCGTATGATGGCCATGGATGTGAGTGACGTGTACTACGATAAACTACTGATGAATGGCAGTGCTTCCACCGATTTAAAGAGCGTCGATGGTAAAACCCTTCAACCGGGAGATAAAGTAAGACTTCGTATTGCTAACGGCGGCGCTTCCTCCTATTTCTGGTTGCGTTATGCCGGTGGCAAAATGCTGGTGGTGGCCAATGACGGAAATGATGTAGCGCCTGTTGAAGTAGATCGGCTGATCATTTCAGTATCCGAAACCTATGATGTAGTGGTTACCATTCCGGAAAAAGGTGGTGCCTATGAATTTATGGCCACTACAGAGGACCGGACCCAATCGTCAAGCTATTTTATTGGTAACGGCACACGCCAGCTCATTTCGCCGCTGCCCCGGTTGAAATACTTTGAAGGCATGAAGATGATGAATGACATGATGAAGATGAACGGCGATCTGGACGATATGGGCATGAATATGAGCCTGAACCAGATGGATATGAACGTGGTGATGTATCCCGAGATTACGGGAGCGGCTAAAAAAAAGAAGGACCATAGCCAACATGGTCTGAATATGGATAACGACCCTAACCGCTACAACGCAAATGCCCTGGGAGATATCGTTACCCTGAACTATGCCATGCTTCAATCTCCGTACAATACCGCGCTTATCAAAGATGCCCCCGTCAGAGAACTGAAATTTGTCCTTACGGGTAATATGAACCGATATGTGTGGAGCATGGATAACAAAGTGCTCTCCGAAACAGACAAAATACCCGTAAAAAAGGGCGAGGTATTACGCATCACACTTTACAACAATTCGATGATGCGCCACCCCATACACCTGCATGGGTTTGATTTTAGGGTACTTAACGGAAAAGGAGAAAATGCACCGCTTAAAAACGTAATAGACATTATGCCAATGGAAACCGACACCATCGAATTTCTGGCGAATGAAGAAGGCGACTGGTTCTTCCACTGTCATATCCTCTATCACATGATGTCGGGTATGAACCGTGTTTTTGAAGTAGGTGACTATAAAAATCCCTTGTTGCCCGACAAAGAAAAAGCCTATAAGATGCTGCAGCATGAAAGCAATATGGCCCATTTTATGGCCCAGAATGATTTCGCGACCAATGGTAACGATGGCGAGGCCATGCTGCAGAATGCAAGATGGTCATTAGGCACAGAATGGCGCCTGGGTTATAATAATATGCATGGCTATGAAGTAGAAACACATCTGGGGCGATACATTGGCAAGATGCAATGGCTAATGCCCTTTATCGGTTTTGACTGGCGGTATCGGAAAATGGGAATAGACGGGCATGAAAAAAATATTTTCGGGCAGAAAAATGAAAAAGATACCCGCCGGGCAGTGAGTTTAGGAGTCATGTATACCTTACCCATGTTGGTCAACTTCCAGGCGGAAGTGTATCACGATGGCATTGTGCGGCTATCCCTGATGCGTGAAGACATACCTGTTTCCAAAAGATTAAGGGCTGGTTTTATGGTCAATACCGATTTGGAATATATGGCAGACCTGCGATACATCTTTACAAAAAACATCAGTATTCGTACACACTACGATAGCGATATGGGTTTTGGTGCAGGGCTTTCGCTTAATTATTAAGCAATAAAACATTAAATAAGGGCTTACAGCAATACACTGTAACCCCTTATGTTTTCAGATAAAGCAATTCGTAAACCTTACAAAATAAACAAAGCAAGTCCGGAATTTTGTGTCATAAATTTAAGATGGTGAAAACAACCTAATGGTTTGCTGAAATTAGTAAAAACTAAATGCATCCGGTATCGTAACCCATTTACCACTTCGTCCATTGATAGCGCTTATCGTTGCATTTTCAAAAGATAAAAGCTCAGCTGCTTATTAAGTCTGTTAGTTACAGTTTTATAAATTTTACAAATGATTGCTTTGCCCCATCATTAAGCCGTATCGTGTATGTTCTTTTTGCGAGGCCCGACACATTCGCCTGCCATATACTTTGATCGTTGAGTTCTTTAAACATGACTTGCCGGCCTGCAAAATCGAATATGGTAAGCAGTATCTTTTTTTGATCACCGGTATACTTCATCGTGATTGTATTACCGGCCGGATTAGGAAAGGCAATTAACTCAGCGATGGCACTTCCCTGGAAATATCTAAAAGAAAGAAAAGTGAATTTTTAAAGGCTATAGGTCATTAAATTCACTGTGTTTTTTATACTGTTTCTTAACGAAACGGAGACTTATGCATACGTTGAAGGTGGCCTGCTATTGATACGTAGTACACACTTTTTGGCAACCAATTATGGTTAAAAGTTATAAGCCTTATTATTTCCATGCCTGACTGATCATCGCACTGATTGGAGCGATCATGAATTAAAAAGAAATTTAATTATACTCATAAACGGTCTTTTCCGTTCTGCCGCCCGGCGTATATATCTTATTCTGTTCTGTCACATTTCCCGTAACAGCATCTGCAGTAAAATTAATATCATACACTTTGGCGCCGCTGTAAAAGTTCTCAATCCGGGAGATCTGGTTATTTTGATAGCTGTAGTTACTGGTATGTGGCAGTCTGTTTCCGGAATTGTGTGTATATCTTTCGGCCCTTATAGTACCGCCAGGGTTCAGGTCATACGTTGTCACTGAACGGATAGTGCCATCCATCAGCCGCTCAATAAAACCGACAAGCTGATCTGCGCTGTTGTAGGCATATCCCTTCACTGTAAAAGGCAGTGTCTTCACACCTGCACTGTCGTAGATAAACTTTTCCTCGTAAATTTTGGTACCGCTATATATAAACTCTGTACGTGCAAACAATTCCGTCTGGCTGATAATGGTATTAAAGCGGTGATTTCTTATTGTTTTCAGCCTTGTATTTTCGTAGATCATCGAGTCGTAGCTATTGAGATAATAACTACTTCCTTTTGGAAAAAATGTTTCTTTTTTTACAAGCTTATCCTGATCGTAATGATAGAGCGTATAGGAGACCAGCGAGCCATTTTCGTATGCTGTCGATTTCCGGAGCTTTCCCTTTTTTACCGTATTCTGTTCATCTGCTGTAGCCGTTTTCATGCAGGATGTAAAAAGAGCAAGTGCCGGCAATGCAGCCACTATTATTCTCAGCGTTTTTCTGATTGTCATACCTCAGCTGGTTTTATTCACAAACAATATCGGAATTATGGAAATCGTATGGTAGCGCGGATGCATGAAATGCTTGAAAACTTAGCTGTAGTGCATGTTGCAGCGAGGTCATTTTGTTGACCTGCAATATATAAAGCAGGCGCTGGTAAACAAAGAACCTGTTGGTGGACTTTATTTCAAACGGGTCAGGTATGCACGTGCTGTTTATTTCCACGCCTGAGTGATCAGCGCACTGATCGGAGCGGTCATGGGCGCATCACCGAATTTTTCAGCAAGTTCTTTTTCCACCTTCATTTTTATCTCGTCTATCCAGGCTGGATTGCGTTTGTTGATTTGCTCATACAATTCCCCCGCTGCAAGACCGTTCGCGGCTTCTTTCGCGGTCGCGCAGCTACCAGAAAGCCCCAGTTTTTCAATTGAGATCTTTGAAAACCCGGCATGCTGTAATAATGGTGTTATCATAGCTTCATCACTCATCGAGGTGGCGAGATTAGATGATTCCGGTAACGGCTCTTCAAGATATTTCATTGCTATAGACCTGGATATATAGGAAGCCCCGTTATTCTCCAGCTTATCCCAGGTTGTAAATAAAAACTGTCCGCCTGGTTTAAGAATACGATATGCCTCAGCAAATGCTTTCGGCTTATCAGGCACAAACATATAGGCGAAGCAACAAACAACCAGGTCGATGCTATTGTCGCCAAAAGGCAGTTGTTGGGCATCTATATGTTGCCAGTCGATAGCAAGATGGCTTAATTTCTTTTTGGCTACGGTCAGCATATCCTCGCTGATATCTGAAGCGATCAGTTTGGCGGAAGTTGGGATACGCTCCCGGATATGGCGGGTAACACGGCCTGTGCCGGCAGCAATTTCAAGGGCAATGGAAACCGGTGCGGGATCAATTCGTTTTGCAACTTCTATGGCATAGGGTTCAAAGTATAAGGGGCCGAAAAAATGGTCATAGTGAGTGGCTGTATCGTTCATGAATTATTGATTTTATTGTTTAGGAAACGAACAGAGGTTAGCTCCAGCTTCCAATTTAATTGAATCAGTTTGGTATTTGAATAACAGTATCGCCGAATTACATAAACCACGCCAGGAATAGAATAGAAAAAATCGCAATGCGCATCGAAGTTATTATTAAGATCCAATTGATCCATGCTGGTAGAATAAAAGTTTAGTTGTTATTATGCGTATTAAGCTACTTTCCGCACTTATTGGGAAACTACCTGCATAAAGCAGGTAACGCCGCCGGGGTTTGTATTTCCTGGATCCGGTTGTCTATGGCTTTTGGTATTTGAATAATTGTTGTGCTTCCTGGTGATATTGTTACAAGCAGTTCATCGTTGGCTAGCGACGGCCAAAAGTCTGCGCTTATTAAACAGCCTGTTAAAATCATTATCTTACAAGCATGAAACAGTACATGCACCGGGGCTTATTCTCCGTAACCTTTATGCTTTTGTCCTTTCTCCAGATAATCGCACAGAAGACAGTCGACTCGCCAGTTCTGCAATCTATTACCAGCAACTACTGGAACGATTATCTGAAGCTTAATCCACTGACAGCAACGGGCGCCGGTGTGTTTAGTTACAATGACCAGTTGGAAATCATTATCAGCCGGGCATATATGAATCAATCAAGGGCCCTGGCTGCACGTTATCTTGATTCAGCCAATAGACTGCAAGCGGCATCATTGACACAAAAAGACCAACTCGTGCTTAAGATATTTCAGTTTACGCTACAGCGTGATCTCGCGGGTTTTGATATGGGTGTGTCACAGGGCCGGGTAATCCAACGTCCGGTGGACCAATTCGTCTTCAGTTTCCTCACCATTTTCGCTTCGCTTGGTTCGGGTACAGGCGCTGTTCCATTTAAGACCGTAAAGGATTATGACGATTGGATCAAACGGCTCAGGATCTTTCCTCAATGGGTTGATACGGCCATCTTTAATATGAATGAAGGGATCCGGATGGGCAATACAAATCCAAAAGCTGCCATGCTGAAAGTGCCGCCACAACTCCGGCCACTATTTGAAGCTTCCGCCGATTCGTCGATTTTTTACAAACCAATCAGCTCTATTCCCGCGTCTTTTACCGAGGAAGAAAAAAAACGACTGACAAAGGAATTTCGGGAAACGATTGATGAAGTGGTTCGTCCGGCATACCGGAAGATCAACGATTACATCGTCAATACTTATATTCCCGCTGCCCGCAATAGTTCCGGCCTGCTTGATAATTCCGGAGGCAAAAAGGAATACCTGTACTTCATCAACTACTGGGCTACATCACCGATGGATCCCGAAAAAATCTTCGATCTTGGTATCAGGGAAGTGGCCCGGATCAGTAAAGAAATGGATTCGGTCAGATGGGTTACGGGTTTCAGGTCAGACCTGCCGGCTTTTTTTGAATACGTAAAAACGGATGCGAAATTCTTTCCATTCACAACGCAGGAAGAAGTGCTTGACCGGTTCAGGAGTTTTAAAGCCAGGTTGCAGCCGGCCATTTCTAAAATGTTTACCCTGCTTCCGAAAGCTGATTTTGAGATCAGGGCTACCGAGAAGTTCAGGGAAGCCGGTGCCAACGCGCAATACAAACGAGGCGCGGCGGATGGCAGCAGACCCGGCGTTTTTTATGAAGTGATCCCGGATGCGAAAACATATAATGCTACAAATATGGAAACGCTGTTTCTCCATGAAGCCATACCGGGCCACCATTTCCAGGTGGCTTTACAACAGGAAATGATGGCGCCTGAATTTATGAAGTCATCATTTTTCGGCGCATTTTCCGAGGGCTGGGGTTTGTACGCCGAAACACTTGGCAAAGACATGGGCATGTATACCGATCCTTACCAGTACCTGGGAAGGTTGAACGCGGACATGGAACGTTCGGTGCGACTGGTGGTAGATGTCGGACTGCATTACAAGGGTTGGTCGCGCGAGAAAGCGATCCAGTACATTCTCGATCACCAGCCGTTGACAAGGGCTGTGGCAGAACAAAGGATTGATCGGTACATGGTGCTGCCCGCGCAGGCGATCAGTTATAAAATTGGTGAGCAGAAAATCCTTGAACTGCGAAAACTTGCACAGGATAAACTGGGGAGTAAATTCAATATCCAGGAATTTCACAACCAGGTGTTGAAAGATGGCGCGATGCCGCTTTCAGTTCTGGATGCCAAGATCAGGCACTGGATCGACGCGCAGTTGTAGGCCTGAAGAGTTTACTGGAGAATTGATTGCAGTCTTACAGTGGTTTTTAAACACGGAAGCACGGAGAAAATGTCAGCATTGTTTTAAAATGATCATTTAGATATGAAGCCACGGAGGGTTTAAAATAGATAGTACATTTTTTATTGATCCGTGCCTCCCTATTCTGAGCTTGAATTTTGAACAAAGCCAGAAACATAGCCCTGCATAAAATATACTTATCCGTGCTCTGTGTTTAAAAAACACTGTAAGACGCTATACAAATTTTTTCCAATAATCATCAGTCTCTATTTAGTTAACCTAAAGGCATCTGTGACGGATACCCGGGCCGATCGGTTGCAAAAAACCGCAAAGACTATTGTCAAATCGCCTTTCGACCGGTTGCAGAAACTTGCAGATCAATTTTCTTTATATCAACAGCAGGTATGTACAGCGTGTTGATTATATTTGAAAAATGATGAAAAAAAATCCCGTCTTCATTCTGATCGCGCTCTTTGTGCTGGTGCTGATCACCGCGTATAAAAATCCTTCGCCGCAAAAAGAAATTGCTGTTAGTCATAAAAAAGATTCGCTCAAAACAGGCGCTGATCAAACAGAAAAATATTTGCCTTATCTGAAAGGAAAACGTGTAGCCATACTCGCCAATCAAACGTCGATCATAGGCAACAAACATTTGGTTGACAGCCTGCAATCGCGCGGTGTTAATATCGTAAAAGTTTTTGGACCCGAACATGGTTTTCGTGGCAATGCCAGCGCGGGCGCGCATGTGGCTGATGAAAAAGATCAGAAGACAGGCATACCCATCATTTCTTTATATGGAAAAAAGAATAAGCCCACCAAAGAAGACCTGGCAGATGTAGATATTCTGATCTACGATGTGCAGGATGTGGGTGTTCGTTTTTATACCAATATCAACGCGCTGTCGAGACTGATGGAAGCCTGTGCGGAAAGTAAAAAAGAACTGATGATCCTCGACCGTCCCAATCCCAATGCTTATCTGATAGACGGGCCGGTACTGGATATGAAATATAAATCAGGGATAGGGATGTTCCCTATTCCCATGTCGCACGGATTAACTGTAGCGGAGTTCGCGAAGATGGCCAATGGCGAAGGATGGCTGACGAACAAAGTAAAATGCCCGCTGAAGATCATACCGGTTGCCAATTACAATCATAGCATGTATTATACGCTGCCGGTAAAGCCATCACCCAATCTTAACACACAGCAGGCGATCATGCTGTATCCCTCTACCTGTATGTTTGAAGGTGTGTATGTAAATCATGGGCGCGGCACTTATTTTCCGTTTACCGTTATTGGTGCTCCCTATTTCAAAGACAAATATGCCTTCTCGTTTACTCCTACCGGCATCAAAGGCATGGCTGAAACACCCTTGTTCGCTGACCAGGTTTGTTATGGCCTCGATCTGCGAAACTATGATGTAAACCTGCTGCTGAAAAGCAAAAAGATAAACATTCAATGGATCATGGAGCTTTATAAGGCATCGCCGGAAAAAGAAAAATTCTTTGATTCAAAACAAAGCCGCGAAATGAATAATATCGAAATACAGATAGGTTCCGGCTTATTCAGGCAACAGATCATCGATGGTGTTTCTGAGGAGGAGATTAGGAAGACCTGGGAGCCGGGATTGAGTGATTATAAAAAGATGCGGAAGAAGTATGTGATGTATAAGGATTAGGGGTGTGAGATGTTATTTTGCAGGCTCAATGTATTTTGTTAGTGATTGTTGCATGGAACACTACGAATACCTGGGGGTACTAAAATTTGGTTTAACACGGAGTCACTGTTGATCATTCTTTCTATTTGAGGGGAACTGTATTCCTGATTTGGTTTAAAATTGAGATTCGGAATAGGAGGCACGGATAAATAGCAAATGCCCTGTTTGCCTTGAACCCTCGGTGTTCCATATACAAAACCTGTTCAGGTCAATATTTCAAATTTCTCCGTGGTACCTTGTTAGATCCACTTTTAGCCGATTCGTTGGTGTTGAACAGCATAATGGATACGTTGTCGCCGGGTGAATCGATTTGTTCTACCTTTGTTTAAACTTTCCTGATGGAGAACAACGCGTTTCGTTCATTGCTTCAATTGCTGGTGTCGCATTGGCAGGAGTCGGCAAAAGCATATACGGATTATATGGAAAATGGAAAAACATTCCGGTATGCTGAAGTGTTGAAATTGCATAATACGGCTGTCAAAAACCTGCTTAGCGATAACAGGACAATCATACCCGGAGAGTTTAGAAAAGACGCGGAGGCGATCATTGACCATTATACTATTTGGTCTGCTAAATGGGATGCCCTGAAAAGTAAATTAAATCCGGGCCCGGATGTTGAGTTCGTTTTTGAAAATGATCATCGGTTTCCGAAGGGTGCCGCTCAGAGAATGGAGGCTGCTTTAAAGGATTTATCATAAAACTGCAGCCGACTCATTTTTGATAAGCTTGGTCTAAATATAAAATAGTACTAACATTAAAAAGGTGACGGCCTTTTCGAGGTGAGTGATGAGTCATCGCAATAGTCTCATGATTTATCATTCATTACCAGGGGGAACACTACTAATATCAAGGGAATACGTGACCGTAATACCTTATGATTTTGTTCCTGCCGTATTCACTTTCCACCAAAGATCAACTTCCAATGGTCTCTCCTCGTCATCATCTACATTATGGAAAATAAAATCATACTGTGGTTTTGTCAAAAAAATAAGACGACCATCATTACCGCCTGAGATCGGGTAGACTCGTTCATCTGAATGATGCATAGCGAGCTGATCATTCAACATCTCTACAAAGTACTTAGTAGCCCAGCCCCAGATCAGCAGATCATTTGGATTGCCTTTGAACGCGATGTATTTTTTGTTATTGACAACAATAGTGTGTTCCGTCGCATCATCACTGAAATAATCATCTGACCAGGTCAGTGGAATGCCCAGCTTATCAAAGGTTGGTTTGACTTCTGCAAGGTATCCTGTAATTCCATCTATTTCGAAAAGCGTTTCTCCATCGCATCCGTAATACCTCCTGCAAAAAGGAGCATATGGACGTTCTGCTGAATTCACGGTTGTGATAAATCTACCATGCTCATAGCTGTCTCGCATCTTCTTCTTCAGCTCTGGCAGTTGGTCATCATCTGCATACTTGAAATAACCAAGCATTTCAAGCGAATCAACAAATAACTGGCCTGTAATCGGTGAAGAACTTTTATTGAGTGTATCCTTGTGTGTCGTACTCATTTTTTTATTTTTTCTCCAAACCAAAAACAGAAGAATCACTACTGAGGTTAGTGCCAAAATGATCAATGCTATTTTCATATCCTTGAAAATAAGAAAACAACTGATAATTACAAATTATCCAGATCTATAGCTGGTACTGTTAAAAGCAGGTTGTCTTTTACAGGCTACATACTGACAAAATAATGAATAGTACTAACATCAAAGGTTAACCGCCACTGTTGTCTGTAGTGTTCGATCTTTGGACATACAAATCTTTAATAAATAATAAAATTATAGGGTTGTTGTGATGAGTCTCTGACTCATTACCGGCATCGAAGAGGCCGAAACTGTTCAGTCTTCGTGATGTTTTATTCAGCCATCAATTCTAAACGGTACTTTTCTTGTGAGCTGCCCGGGTATTGATCGATGCTCACCTTCGCTAGAGCTATAGCCGGCGGTGAAGGAGATTTCTTATTGATCCGTGCCTCCATATTCTGAGTTGCAATTTTAAACGGGACCAGGAATATAGTCCTGCATAAATAAAAAGAATGCTCACCTGTGATTCCGTGTTCAAACAAACTCTTATGCTGCTGCTGATCTGCAATAGTAGATCCGGTGGCCCAAACCACCGGACCTCCAACCATACTAATACCGATCAATCCTCTCTTCAATCCACTTTACCACCTTCTTTCTCATCGGTCCCGCTTTTTTCACCGCTTGCTTTATCTGCCGGTGCGTCAACTGCGGAAACTTCCGGTGCAGGTATTCCAGTTCATTGTGATCAGTGGAATCGACGCGTATCGCATCCTGTTTTCCTTTCTTTTTTTTATCGTCTGCCATTGCATAAAATTTTAAAGATGAATAATTGAATGTGTTTAGTTTTCGATCAACAGGTAGGGTAGCCGTTCCTGGTTGTAATGTGCCATCAATAAATAAGCGATGCCCTGGAACTCCGCCCACTGGTAAGGGTGGATCGTCTGGCAACCCGCCGAGCTGGTCGACTTCGTACTGCCCTGGTGAATATTGATGGCGATGCCTTTTGAAATACCTTGCTTGCCATCACGGGTCACGGGCAGTGACTCATCAGGCGTGGCGGGACGAAAAGCCGGGTAGGCCGCATGCGGGCGACTGATCCCATGTAATCCTTTGCGGAAATAATGCAAACCCGGTAC
>CAZGSG010000012.1:0-41133 GCA_964528095.1 uncultured Terrimonas sp. | reverse complement strand
AGCCGGGTCCTAACGGAGAAAAGTTGATGTTGCCTTATTCTTATAATAAGAATGGACGTAAGAATTTCTTTGAGACCGGTGTTACCAACCAGACAGATGCATCTTATCAAACCGGTGATTTTTATTTGAGTATTCAGAATGTAAAGATCAAAGGTACATTGGGTGGTGATGAGAATACCAGAAAGGCAATTACGCTGAGAGCTGATCGTGAATATGGTAAGTTTAAAGCCGGGTTTAATTTACGGTATACAAACTCCCAATACAATATAACTTATAACAATTCCGCCGTTTATTATGGAGTAACGAGTAGCCCAGGGCAGATTGATCTCTCACGTTTCAAGGACTGGAGAAATGATTATTTTGCAAGTCCTAATGGCTATTTCACTACTTATCTTGATGAAAATGGAAAAACGCCTTATTTCGCTAAGGATAATTACCGGGAGGCAGGAAGAATAGATGACCTTTTCGGTAATGGCGAGCTTAATTTTAAAGCGGCATCCTGGTTGACGTTTACTTACCGCGCAGGTATTGCTCTTACCAATGGCGATTCAAAAAGGACCCGCGGTGCTTTTTCTTATTCGCCTTATCACCGCACACTGCGCTCAGCCGGAAGTACCAGTATAACTGCTGCGGTTACTAACGCGTCTACTTATTCTACAAGATTTACATCCGAGATTTTCGCAAACATGAACAAACGGTTCGAACAGTTTGGCGTATCCTTATTGCTGGGCCAATCTTATACGGAGGCAGGAACACGTATGATGAATGCTGGTAGTAATAATCTTGGCACCTCAACGCTTTATAGCATTGCGGCAAGAAGGGGTGAAGTAGCTGCAGAGGTAGAGAATATTAAAAGAAGATTAGAACGTTATTTCGGTAGATTCAGCTTTGATTTTAATAACTGGGCATTTCTTGAGGCTACTGCCAGTTATGACATTGATAGCCGCCTGGTTAACCCGGCGAAACCTTTCAAAAAATCAGATATCGCTTTCTTTTATCCAGGCGTGAGTACTTCTATATTATTGAACCAGGCAATACCGGCGCTTAAAAACAGCAAACTGATAAGCTATGCCAAATTGAGAGGAGCGATATCCAAGACAGGTAATGTAAACCTTCCTGCCTACGCGTTTGAAAATACATTTGAAAACGGTACTTTCTTCCCGTATGGTAGCATCCTGGGTTACCAGGCTACTACACTCACCGTGGCAGATACCTACAAACCAGAGTTTGTAACAAACAAAGAAGTTGGTATCGAACTGGGTTTCCTGAAAAACAGGATCAACCTGGAAGCTACTTACTATAGCCAGGACAATACAGACCAGGTGATCGACGTAGCTATGTCTACCTCTACTGGTTATACTACTGCAAGAGCCAATGCGGCATCATTCACCAATAAAGGGTTGGAGCTGGATCTTAAACTGACCCCGTTAGTAAAGATCAATGATGTTACTATTGATTTCAAAGCAAACTACACAAACCAGTCAAATGAAGTTTCTTCATTAGTGGATGGCGTGGATGAATTGGGTATTGGTAACGGAAACTTCATCATTGTAGGTCAATCGGCTTATAAATTTAAACTGACTGATTATGTACGGGATGATCAGGGCCGTGTGATCGTAGACAGGGTTACCGGTATGCCAACCGCTAATCCGAACCTGACCATGTTTGGTAATACAATGCCGAAGCATTTACTGGGCTTATCACTTAATGTGAACTGGAAAGGACTAAGCTTTACCGCGGTAGCTGATTACCGTGGAGGCAACCAGATACTGGCTGATATATTGGGTAGTTATATGGACGATAACGGGATATCACAACGTAGCGGACAAAATGATCGTCGCGCGTTTGTTTTTCCTAACTCGGTATATGATGATGGTACTGGTAAATATGTGGAGAATACAAATGTTTACACGGAACAATACGGTCGCTTTTTCTGGAATAGTGACCTGAATACAGGCGTAAGCTCTAACTACCTGGCTGATGGTTCGTTCTGGAAGATCAGGGAGGTTTCTCTTTCATATGAAATACCTGTGAAAGTACTTGGATCAGGACTAAGCCGTGTTATTAAAGGTGCTACTATCGGTATCAATGGCAGAAATTTATTCATGTTCGTACCAAAATCCAATATGTGGACAGATCCTGAATTTTCTGGAAATGGCAATGCAGCATATACAGGCAACGCGGTTGGACGCAGTACGGCGTATAATATGCCGCCAACAAGAATTTTCGGAGCCAACCTGCAATTGAGATTTTAATATTTAACTAATAGCATTATGAAGTTTAAACAAATACTATATACCTCAGCGCTCGCGGCGTTATTATTTACTGCGGGCAGTTGTAAAAAAGACCGCTTCGATATCAACACTAATCCGGATGATATTACGGAAGCGACGGTTCTTCCATCCACCATGCTGGCTGCCGCCTTACAGAATACCAGTAAACTGGTAGACGCTGACTGGCGCGCATTAAATATGTGGTTGGGGCATTGGGCAAGAAACGGAACATACCAATCGCTTAATGAAATAGAAACATACCGGTTTACCAACGACTTTGAAGTGGTTATCTGGAATGACCTGTATGCCAACCTGGCCAACTACAATCTCATGCAAAAAAGAGCGGAAGCTTCCAATGCTGGTTTTTATGAGGCAGTTGGTCGTATCATGAAAGCGCATGATTTTCAGATCCTGGTTGACGTTTACAATAACGTACCCTATACCGAAGCGTTTAATGGCACAAAAATAAAAACGCCTAAATATGACAAGGGCCAGGACATCTACACTGATCTTTTCAAACAATTGGATACGGCTATCGCGTTGTTGAATGATCCTGCCGCATTACTCGCCACCAACAACCCGGATCTGGCCACCAGCGATCTCGTGTATCACGGCAGTGCGGTATTGTGGAAGAAATTGGCCAATACATTACGTTTGAGAATGCTGGTACACCTGCACAATGGTCTATCAACCATTCAGGTGGCTCCTGGTTTTAATATTGCCGAGCAGATGTCCAAGATCACAACAGATGGTTTCCTGGGTAATGGTGAGAGCGCAGAATTGAATCCTGGCTTTAGCACTACCAAACCAAACCCTTTTTATCGCGATTTTGTGGAAAACGAATCAGGTACCCAACGCGGTGAAATATACAGGGCGAACGAGTATGCGATTGATTACTATGGTGGGAATGCGGATCCACGCATTAGTCGCTTTTATGTAGCTCCTGCCGGTGGACATGCCGGTACTCCATTTGGAAGACCATCGGATGGAGATCCACAGCATGATGGTGCTAATCTTTCTACTGTGAGGGGTCCTGGTCTGATTCCAAATGGAGCGGCTTCACGCGCATGGATCTTGACCAGTGTTGAAAGCATGTTCTTACAGGCGGAAGCAAGACAGTTAGGGATCCTGACAACAGGTGCTACTGCAAAAGCGAGACTGACCGCGGCTATTAGGGAATCTTTTGTATGGCTGGGTTTAACGGCAACACAGGCTGATACGTATATAACAACCAATGCGGGTTATCCTGATGTGGATTATGACGCGCCTTCACTTATTCCTGGTCAGCCAGGGGGTGGTCACTACACGATCCTTTCCCAAAAATGGTTTGCGTTAAACAATATTGCGCCCTTTGAATTGTGGTCTGACTACAGGAGATCTGATTTTGTATTAGGTGCAGCAATCGGATTTGATCCTGGTCCCCCTATTTCTATTGATCCGGGCAATACCGCTACCAGGATACCACGCCGGTTATTTTACCCTCAAAACGAATATAACTACAATGCAACCAATGTGGCTGCAGAAGGGGCGATCAATGTATTCACCGGAAAAGTATTCTGGGATTTAAATTAAATCAAAAAATAACCAGTAATGAAAAAAGCATTCATAGGAATATTTTCAGCCAGCTTATTATTTGTCAATAGCGGATGTTTAAAAGATAAAGGCTATGAGGATAATAAATATGGTATCAATATCAAAGAAGTAAAGGGAGTCAGCTTTCCCCAGTCACAGCATAGTCCTGTTATATCGGCTATTACAGCGGCTGCCACACCAATCGTATTAGATGGTCCAGTCATCACGTTGGAACAGGCAGGAGCTGCAACCGCAGATGTGCATGTTACATTGGTACTCAATAATACACTTGTAACAGCAGAAGGGCTAACGGTTGTGCCTGCAAGCGCGTTTACTGTTAATTCCCTGCAGGTAACAATTCCTGCCGGACAGAAGTTTTCCGAAGCGCTGTCTATTACCCTGAATAATTCAAATAACCTGAATCCATTGCTCACTTATGGAATAGGATTTACTATTTCAGCAGTGGACGGAGGATATACTATTGTGGAAAACCAAAAAAACCTGGTGGTGGCCATTCCGATCAAAAACAAATATGATGGAGTATACAATCTCCGGATAAGAACAGATGGCTGGGCGGCATATACTATTGCGGATGGCATTTCTGGCAATTTCGGGGAAATAGAAATGCCTACTGTCAATGCTACATCCATAGCGTTCTTTGATACACACAGGACATCCGACCAGGGCTTGCAGCCAGCTTTTACCGGTGGTGTTGGAACGATTACCGGAACTACAGGCTTTGGCGCCACTACGCCGTTGTTTATATTTAATACCACTACTGATCAGTTGACAGATGTAACTAACACTACACCTGATGATGGAAGAGGAAGGGTTTTATTGTTGAACCCGGCGATAACTACCAGTCGCTATGATCCGGCTACCAGGACTATCTATGCGGCTTATATATTAAAACAGAATGGAAGACCTGATCTCTTCATTTATGATACATTGTCTTACCTGAGAGCAAGAGATTAATAATTTGCAGGTATGTTTGGTTGGGCTGCCCTATCAGGGCAGCCCTTTTTTAATACCGGGACGGGAACAAATAGATAAATTCTTTGTAAGTATGCGGCCATTTACAGAGCAATGTAAAAGCTCTTGTGTATTTTTAAAAGAGAAAAAAGCTGCCTGTTACAGGTCAGGCGGTTGTTAAGATATTTAATTAAATACATGAAATACAGAATCGCGAATTATGATGATATTACCGACCTGGTAAGACTGAGGATTAAATTTTTAAAGGAAGTATCCAACGAACATGTTTCTGACGAAAATTTACTGGCAGTTGAACTGAAGAAATATTTCGAAAAACATCTGACCGTGGGTGACTATATTAACTGGCTCGCAACAGATGAAGCTAAGATTGTGGCAACAGGAGGCATCTGCTTTCATAGCTATCCGCCCAGCTTTACCGCATTAAACGAAAGAAGAGCTTACATTATGAACATTTATACCATAAGCGACTTCAGAAACCAGGGAATAGCATCAGTTATTTTTGATAAGCTCATGGAGGAGGCTGCAAGTCGGGATGTTTGCATAGTCAGTTTGCATGCGACTAATATGGGGAAGGCGCTCTATCAAAAATTCGGATTTGAGCATGGCGATGATGAAATGATAATCAACCTGCTTAAGAATAATCGCAACAAGTAGCTGTTTTATTAAAATAAAAATGGAGGATCTTAACTTTTCCAGGCTCCATGTTAAAGGCAGACGAGGATTGTCCGTCATTCACCCAGCCATTTTTTGAAATCACCAGCTCTTAATCTGCCTACGATTATTTCTTCGTGGGCAACAGGCCCTACTTCGATCTTTATTTTCCCACTAAACCAGGTATGTACTTTTTTTATCGAATCGTAGTTGACAATGAATTGACGGTTAACCCTGAAGAATAAACTGGGGTCGATATCTGTTTCGATCTCATCCATCCGCTTATCAATAATGAGGTCTTTTCCGTCTTTTGTTTTAACGAATTGTAACCTGTCCTTTATGTAGAAATAAGCGATCGCTGTAGAATCTACGGAAATAAGCCGGGTGCCTGCTTTAGCCAGGTAACGGTTCCTGTACTCGACTCCTCCTTTTTGCACCGTGCGCAGGAAACGCGCAATATCGGAGGAATCTTCCTGGTTGCTGAGATGATGTTTCCTGTATTTTATAAGTGCGTTCATCAACTCCTCTTTTCTTATCGGTTTCAGCAAATAATCGATACTGTTTAGCTTAAAGGCTTTTAATGCATGTTCCTGGTAGGCGGTAATGAAAATGACCGGTATGTCCACCTGCAGCTGTTCAAATATCTCAAAGCTCTGCCCGTCACCCAGTTCAATATCCATGAAGATGAGATCGATTTCCTGGTCGGTTTTGAAAAACTGGATGGCGGCTTCCTTATTATCAAGTACAGCAATAACGTCAATAGCTTCGCCTGTCTCGTATAATATCTTGATAAGATATTGTGCAGCCAGGGATTCGTCCTCGATAATAACAACCGTCATGATGATAAATTAATAAGGGTTTTTATTGCAAAACAAAAATAAACGAGTTCGTGAATTCAGTTTTACCGTTCAAACAAAAAATGCCGGCATTGCTGGTTTGGCAGGCTGTTTTATAAATTCAAACAGATTTTTTAACATTTAAGTAAGCCAATTTGACCTTCCGGGACGAGCGAACGTTGCATGCGGCTAAAAAAACTGATTTTGCTCTTTCAATTAGTTCGTTATGTGCAGAATGTTCTTCCTTTTGTTAGTCCTTTCTCCTCTATCCATCCTGGCGCAAAACAATGCGCAGAAAAAGAAAATAGGATTTAGGGCAGGGGCATCTTTTCCGGCAATCACCGGAATAGGACAGGTAAAATCATCGAATATTACAGGGTTTTCGGGAGGACTTATTTTCTCATCTCCTTCCACTAAAGTAGGATACCGTACTGAGCTTAGTTTTTTGCGTACCGGCTATGATTATAAAACTTCAACAGCGAAGGGGCAGGTTCGGTTAAACTATATCAGCCTGCCGCAACTGACCACGTATAATATTGGTAAAAAATTGCAGTTCCAGCTAGGCGCACAGATATCATACCTGCTGGGAGTAAATGCGGATAGCACAAGCCAGAACCCCAGCAGTAGTCCGCAGCCAGGCTATGGAAAACTGATGGATTATTATAACAAATTAAATTATGGAGTGTTGGGTGGCATAGAGATTAACCTGGTGAAAGGCCTGATCATAGGTGGGAGATATACCTATGGATTGGCAAAACTTGGATCATCGAATACTTCATCTCCTTTGCCCGGTATGCCACCATTCATCAACAAGGATATGAAGAGTGGTAATACAGAATTTTATCTTGGTTATTATTTCTGATTTTCTCACGAGCAGTTAGTTGTATATCAGGGAAGTGTTTCTACACTTCCTGTTTTTTTTATCTTTAAAGAACAGTGATGAACAGCACATTTAAAAAGACCTGGGAGCTCTTTTTTTTATTTCTCGGTATGATAATACCTGCACTTGCGAATGCGCAGGAACATACAGATACAGTGCAGGTAAAAGATGCGGGAAAAAAAATAAAGTCTTCGCAAAAAAGATATTTACAATTTACCGAAACAAAAGATGGGTTTATTCAATCCGCTACCCTGCTAACACGAACCGTCGGTTTAACTACTTACCAGGACCGGTCGTTGTTGCTGGTCATCCAGAAATACCAGTCAGGAAATAGTATTGATACCGATTCCAGTTATTGTGAAAAGGAGAGTTTATTGCCGGTTGCATACTTCACGGATATTGTATCTGAAAAACACAGGGAAAGAGTGGTTTTTGCAGACAGTATTATCAATGAAACCATATTTGCTGATAGTTTAAAGATTGTAAGGAAAAAGAATACAGGCCGATACAACGGTGTAATTACGGATGAGCTAATCGCTACACTTCCACTTGGTTTGCATAAGAAATTTGTTTTCAGAACGGTTAACCCGGGCCTCCGGTATTTTGAATACGCGACCACGGTTTATGTAGAAGCGATGGAACAACTATGGTTTCCATCTATCGGTAAGATCAATTGCTGGAAGCTAAAAGTAAGCCAGGGTGGTGATAGTTATGCGTATGACTGGTATACTGTAAAAGCACAGGAGCAGGTCAAAAAGAAATTTATTTTCAAGAACGGGTCTTCGTTTAACCGGGTATGGATCCCTGCTGGAGAATAAACCTGGTAAAGAGTAAGGGTTTCTTCAACCCAGTTCTTCATCATTTCAAATACGTACTTGAACATTCCGGGATATCATTGGTCAGACCTGGCAAAATGCTGTCTAATTTTAGCGCGATGCCTTCTCATTACAGGTATCAATAAATCATCATGAAGCAACTCCTACTGCTGGTAAATTTCGGACTCATTTATTTTGCGACTTATTCCATAAAGGGAATGCCGATTACTACAAAAGACGGCAATACTGTTTCTTCGCCAGCTGCGATCGTTTTTGAGCTGTCGGCAACGGATGAGCATGTGAATGTAATGGGTAATGCAATGCCTAAAATGCCTTCTTTTCCCGCTACTAAAAAGAAGCCGGGAAAAGTTTGCGGTTTTGTGAAAGATGCAGCAGGTAAACCATTGCAGGATGCGCATATCGGTATACGTTCTACTGCGGTAGGAGGCTATTATTCATCTGCTGCGGCAGATACAGATGCCAGTGGTTATTATGAAATAACTGTTCCCTGGGGAGCGGCTCATTTTTATTGTGCGGGTTATACAGTTGATTACGGAACTGGGAGAGCTGCGATGGGACTGTATGCAGCCGACGGCAAGATCGGCAGCTTCGCATCAAAAGACGGTGAGATAGAGAATTTTGTATTGTTCCCCTATGGCATAGCAGATAAAGACGATGTCAGTGAAAGAGCATGGTACAGCAATAATTATTTAGGCGGTGCTATTCACATAAGTTATTCAACAGGAAAAGAAGGGGATATGTGGGCGGAAAAAGGAAGCCTGCCCGAGAACGGAGAAATCGAGATCACACTAACGCCGGACGGAGAACCGATGAGTGGAGCAGAGCCCCAGACCTTCATTATCAGGAAAAAACTAGGTAACCTCAACTTTAATATCAATAATATACCCGTAGGTAAGTATAAGATCAGGGCCACAATGAAAAATGGCCGCGAGCTGAAAATGCGCACCACGGGCTATAACCCACAACCTCAATTCGGGTTAAAGCCCACGGAAGCGAAAGGCACAGCTACTATCTTATTTATTCCGTCAGGAGCAAAAGCGCTTTCCGCTATTCCCAACAGGGGCAACTGGACCTCAGTGGATATAAGACTGGGAACAGAATAATGGCCGTACATCGCCCAATTCGGGGATGGAGATTTCCAGGTATACAAAGTGCAAGGGGCATAATAATACTGCCTGGGCACACAAAAACTGCTAACCGGGCAAAATCGGTACAGCCCCGCTACCAATTATCCTCTTTCAAGACAGTTTTATCACAGTTCGGGCAACAAACAATTATAAGTAGAAAATATTCCGGAGTTTTAAGGTGGATTAGTATTGTTCAGTAAGGCCGTTCAACAATGAATTTTCCAGAGAAAAAACTTCGTGTGTATGGTTACCTCACGGTAACTGTTTTCTTTTTCCTCTTCTTCATGCTGGAAATGTTTTTTTCATCCTGGAAGATCCCGCTCTTATTACCCAAAGTCATTCTTATTACCATACCGCTCACACTTGCATTCTGGGAACCTACCCGCTGGGTAATATTAAGAATGCGCAAAAAATACAAAAGTATCGGGGCTACCTGGAAAAGATTCAGGTTGTCATTGCAAATACTTATCCCCTATGGTATTTTATTGGGGATGCTTAGGGTTTTTCTTGAAAACTATTTTAATGTGTGGGGGCACACGGTCGCTTTTGCCTGGTATGCGACCTGGACTACGGGTACAATATTGTTATTCATCTTTGTACAGCTATTCGTATACGAAGGCGTTTATTTTTTTCAGCAATGGGCTAAATCCCTGACGGAAGCGGAAGAATTGAAAAGACTTCATCTGAAAACACAATTCGATTCGCTTAAAGTACAGATCCAGCCGCATTTTTTATTCAACTCGCTGAATACACTTATCGCATTGATAGAATTTCAGCCGGCCAAAGCAACAAAGTTCACCCACGAACTGGCTTATATGTACCGGTATTTCCTGGAAGCCAATAGCCGGCACCTGGTAAGCCTGGAAGATGAACTTAATTTTGCCCGTACCTATTTTTTCCTGTTGAAGACCCGGTATGATGAAGGGCTTCACCTGAAGATCTATGGCGCGGAGGCCTTGGAAAATTATATGATCCCGCCACTCAGTCTGCAGTTGTTGCTGGAAAATGCGATCAAGCACAATGTCATTACCATGGCGCATCCACTATACATCTATATAGATATACTACCCGATGCAAAAGTGGTAACAGTCAGAAACGAGATCCGTCTTAAATCAAATGCCAATAGCACGGGCCATGGATTAGCGCACCTTAAGAAAAAATTTTATCTCATGGAGTTGCCACCTGTGATCATCCATGATGATAAGGTCAATAGAGAATTCTGCGTTACTATTCCGATCATTGAGTTGCCTGTAATGAATAAAGTAGAAAAGGGCTAGCACTTTTACTGACATGTCTTTCACATCACCTGTTGCAATAACTTCATTTAGCTGACTGTATCCATTTGGACAAAGTCCACAGATTATAGCCGCTTCATTCTGTACTCCAAATCTGTATGTTTAGCTGAGTTAACTGCTCTTTCGACTATCCATTGGTAGTAATAAACGACATAGATCTTATTTTACAATATGGTTGTCTTATCAGGGAATGATAAGGCCGTTCATAAAATCTCATTTTGATCAATAAAGCTAAGCGCATGAAATATTTTATTAGCGGGCTCTGGATTTTATTTTCAATGGTGGCTGTTGCACAAACAACGTTGAATGATCTTTCGGATGAGTTCGATGATACCGCTTCAATAAAAAAATGGAAGTTCCTGCATGAGGAAGAAAAGCTCCCCAATAAAATAAAACGAATACAGGTCAATACTGACAAGAAAGGACTTTTGCAGCTACAACCTGCGGCTTCGGGCTGGTACGGCGACTACCAGGCGCCATTTATGTTTAAGATGGTGACCGGCAATTTTGATGTAAGAATGAAAATGAAAATAACCGGGGTTAACGACAGCCTTCCTTTTTCGGATTGGTCGCTTGCCGGTCTTATGGTGCGGCAACCCAAACGGACCACACAGGAAAACTGGGTGCCGAGACAGGAGAACTGGCTTTTTATAACCACCGGCATCGCGCACCAACCCGGCCTGCCAGTATTGGAGGTAAAGACAACCAACAACAGTCTTTCCAATTTGAAATTGCGGCCGGCAAAAACTGGCTGGGTCGAACTCAGGATCGTACGGATTGATGCAGCCTTTATTTTAATGTGCAGGTACGGAACTGAAGCATGGCAAATAATAGAACGATTTTACCGGCCATTGATGCGTGGGCCGCTACAGGTCGGAATCAATGCCTATTCCAGTTGGGAAGGCATTCCAGAGGAATTAAAAAATGATCCGGCAAGGTTCAACTCCACGATTGCCGGCACGGCTGCTGACCTGGTGACAGAAGTAGACTATATCCGTTTTGCAACGGCCAGGCCTGATTGGAAAGCAATGCCAGCCGCTTTTAACAAACAGTACTCCCAAACATTGTATTACTCTGAGGCCAATCTGCTGACAGACTATGCGGTTTCCAATGAAGCGCTACTAAAAATCCTTGGCCCCTGAAAGGATAAATAATTGAAAATCAATTTAGTGAATAGAGTTTATTTCTTGCGTTACTCTCGTCTTATGCTGCGATAATTCCTCTTCGTTTTTTTACCTATTTCTACTTTTTTGTATAAACTCGTTCGTACCTTTGCGGCATGAAGACAGACCTAGTACAACCTGAAAAGGTAATATTGAATGACGACCAGGCCATTATTGAAAGAACAGTGCAGAATGAATATAAGTATGGTTTTACCACCAATATCGAGGCCGATGAGGCTCCAAAAGGATTAAGCGAGGATACGGTACGTTTTATTTCAGCCAAAAAAAATGAACCACAATGGATGCTGGACTGGCGGTTGAAAGCCTACCGGCACTGGATAAAAATGGAAGAACCCAACTGGGCAAATATCAACTATCCTCCTATTGACTACCAGGATATTATATACTATTCTGCTCCAAAACAAAAGATCGCTCCGGGTAGCCTGGACGAGATTGATCCTGAATTAAGAAGGACGTTTGAAAAACTGGGTATTTCCCTGGATGAGCAGAAAAGGCTTAGCGGTGTTGCTGTTGATGCGGTTGTAGACAGCGTGTCTATCGGTACCACATTTAAAAAACAATTAGGCGAATTAGGAATTATATTCTGCTCCATGAGCGAGGCAGTCCAGGAACATCCTGAACTGATTAAAAAATACCTAAGCTCGGTTGTTCCTATCACTGACAATTATTTTTCGGCCCTGAATGCGGCAGTCTTTAGTGATGGTTCATTTTGCTATATACCCAGGAATACGCGCTGCCCGATGGAATTGTCGACCTATTTCCGGATCAACGCGGAGAATACGGGGCAGTTTGAAAGAACCCTTATTGTGGCCGAGGAAGGCAGTTATGTTAGTTACCTTGAAGGTTGTACAGCACCTATGCGCGACGAAAATCAATTGCATGCGGCTGTGGTAGAACTGGTGGCCATGGATAATGCGGAGATCAAATATTCAACAGTACAGAACTGGTATCCCGGTGATAAATATGGTAAAGGCGGTATTTATAATTTCGTGACCAAGCGGGGTATTTGCAAAGGCGATAACTCAAAAATATCCTGGACACAGGTAGAAACAGGATCAGCCATTACCTGGAAATATCCCAGTGTAATCCTCAAAGGAGATAATTCCGTAGGAGAATTTTATTCAGTAGCTGTTACCAATAATCACCAGCAGGCAGATACCGGCACCAAAATGATGCATCTTGGCAAGAATACAAAAAGCAGGATCGTATCAAAGGGCATTTCAGCAGGCGTCAGCAATAATAGTTATCGCGGACTTGTGCATGTAGGTAAGAATGCTGGCAATGCCAGGAATTTTTCGCAATGTGATTCGTTGTTATTAGGCGATAAATGCGGAGCACATACATTTCCTTATATCGAAGTAAAGAACAATACAGCGGTGGTTGAACATGAAGCTACCACATCCAAGATCGGTGAAGACCAGATATTTTATTGCAACCAGCGCGGTATTGATACAGAAACTGCAGTCGCGCTGATCGTAAACGGTTTTGCCAAAGAAGTAATGAACCAGTTGCCAATGGAATTTGCAGTAGAAGCACAAAAATTACTGGCAATTAGTTTGGAGGGAAGTGTGGGGTAATAGCAGGTGTTTAAATGAGAAGAAGCTGTACCACATTTTTAAATAAATGATAGAATTAAAGAACCTGGACTTTAGAACTTGAACATAGCTAACTATTGTACAATTAATAAAGCCATCACTGAGACTTGATTTAAAATAAAATTAATTATGCTGACGATTCAGAATTTACATGCGGGGATTGAAGGAAAGAAAATCTTAAAGGGGATCAACCTGGATATAAAACCAGGTGAAGTACATGCGATCATGGGGCCAAACGGTTCCGGTAAAAGCACACTGGCATCCGTACTGGCTGGTAAGCAGAGCTACGAAGTGTTGGAGGGTGTCGTTGAGTTTCTTGGAAAAGATCTGCTGGAACTTTCTCCGGAAGACAGGGCAGGAGAAGGATTATTCCTCGGCTTTCAATACCCGGTGGAAATACCAGGTTTGAGCACAACCAATTTTATAAAAACAGCCGTCAACCAAATTCGTAAATACCGAGGGGAAGAGGCATTGGACGCCGTTGCATTTCTTAAGCTGATGAAAGAGAAAATGGCCCTGATGAATATAGATCAATCGCTGTTGAGCCGTCCGTTGAATGAAGGCTTTTCGGGTGGAGAAAAAAAGAGGAATGAAATATTCCAGATGGCGATGCTACAGCCGAAACTGGCTATTCTTGATGAAACTGATTCAGGATTGGATATCGATGCCATCCGTATTGTAGCAAATGGAGTGAACAAATTACGCAATAAGGACAATGCCGTATTACTGGTGACGCACTACCAGCGTCTGCTGGATTATATCGTTCCTGATTTTGTACATGTATTATACAA
Source organism: uncultured Terrimonas sp. (assembly GCA_964528095.1). Taxonomy (GTDB): domain Bacteria; phylum Bacteroidota; class Bacteroidia; order Chitinophagales; family Chitinophagaceae; genus CAZGSG01. The sequence continues at coordinate 27,100 of CAZGSG010000012.1, read as the reverse complement.
TGGACGGATTGTAAAATCAGGTCCGAAAGAGCTGGCGCTGGAACTGGAAGAAAGAGGATATGATTTTATCAAGAATGAGATTAATGTAGGTGAAGAGGCATAATCTATCTACAGGACGAAAACTTTTACCAGCTAAGCAGGACGACTTCCGGAAACGGAAGTAAAAAAAATTAAGAAAAAATAATGAACACGATAGCGGAATTTAAAGAACGGTTTGAGCAATTGCACCCGGCAGGCAGTACGGATAGCTTAACTGCTATGCGCCAGGACGCGTTTAAGACTTTTAGTAAGCTTGGCATACCTGCTGCAAAACATGAAGAGTGGAAGTATACACGTATTGGTGGTTTATTTAATAAAGAATATCAATTCCCTGTTAGCGAAACAGCGATCGATGCAGATGCCTTACGTTTGCCTGGTCACGAAGAAGCGAATGAATTGTTTTTTGTAAACGGGGTGTTTTCTTCCTCTCTTTCAGTTGTCCGATCTGCTGAACTGGTGGTAATGCCATTGGAAGAGGCTGCCGCGAATGAATACAAAGATATCGTTGCAAAACACCTGGGGCATAGCAATAATTATTTAAAAGATGGCATCAATGCGTTGAACATGGCATTTATGCAGGGTGGTGTTTTTATTCATATCAGGAAAGGACTTGAATTGGCGCACCCGGTATATATCTATAATATTACAGATGCCCGTTCGGCTAATATCTTTTCTCATCCCCGTAGTCTTGTGTACATAGCTCCGCAGGCACAGGCGCAACTGGTAGAAACATTTACCACAGTAGGTGCTCAGGAGAGTTTTACCAACCAGGTGATGGAAGTTGTAGTGGAGCAGGATGCGAGACTGGAATATTATAAAATTCAGAATGACGCCGGGCATACCAACCAGGTAAGCACCACGCATATCCGCCAGACAGGTAAGAGCTACACGTATGCTGTTACCATTTCACTGGACGGTAATATCGTTCGAAATAATACCAATTTTGTATTGGAGGCCGAATATTGCGAAGCACATTTATATGGATTGTATTTTCCCAAAGGAACAAGTCATATAGATAACCACACTGTGGTGGATAATGTGCAGCCTAATTGTCTCAGCAATGAACTGTATAAAGGGATACTCGGTGAAAGTTCAAGCGGGGTATTCAATGGAAAGATCTTTGTAAGACCACAGGCGCAAAAGACTAATGCCTACCAATCCAATAAGAATGTACTGCTTTCAGAATCGGCAAGTGTGAATACCAAGCCGCAACTGGAAATTTATGCGGATGATGTGAAATGTTCGCATGGTTGTACGATCGGCCGCCTTGATGAAGAAGGAATGTTTTACCTGCAATCCAGGGGAATTCCTGAAAAAGTAGCTAAATCATTATTGCTTCACGGGTTTGCCATCGATATTCTAAATAAGATCAAACTGGTGGCGATCCGCACATATGTTGATCGCCTTATTTCAGAACGCTTAGAATTGATATAACATGATCGAATCGCCTATTATAACAGGAAAACCGGATCTGCATGCCATAAGACAGCAGTTTCCGGTGTTGAACAGGGAAGTGAAGGGAAAGAAACTGGTATACCTGGATAATGCGGCCACCTCACAAAAACCGCAGATCGTTATTGACGCACTGGTTGATTATTACAGCGGCTATAACGCCAATATCCACCGGGGCATTCATACCCTGGCGGAAGAAGCGACAGCAGCGTTTGAATTAACGCGCGATGCCGCAAGACAATTTATCAATGCGGCTGCAAGGGAGGAGATCATTTTTACAAGAGGCACCACAGAAGGTATTAACCTGGTGGCGTATACCTGGGGCAGGCAAAACATCAGTGCAGGTGATGAGATCATTATCTCCACGATGGAGCATCATTCCAATATTGTTCCCTGGCAGGTCTTATGTGAGGAGAAAGGGGCTATACTAAAAGTAATACCGATCAGTGATAAAGGAGAACTACTTATAGATGAATATGAGAAGCTGTTAAGCGACCGTACAAAACTTGTTTCTATAGTACATGTGTCGAATGCCCTGGGCACGGTAAATCCTGTTAAAAAAATCATCGAACTGGCGCATAAAAAAAATGCGGTGGTGCTGGTAGACGGAGCACAGTCGACAGTACACCTTGATATAGATGTACAGGAAATGGATGCCGATTTTTTTGCTTTTTCTTCTCATAAACTATATGGACCTACCGGCGTTGGCGTATTGTATGGTAAAAGACAATTGCTGGAAGCGATGCCTGTTTTCCAGGGTGGCGGAGAAATGATCAAGGAAGTTTCTTTTACCAGGACCACCTATGCCGATCTGCCGTATAAATATGAAGCGGGTACTCCGAATATCGCGGATACCATTGCATTCAAAACAGCGCTTGATTTTATAAAGAGCATAGGAAAAGCGACTATACGCGCGCATGAAAATGAATTGCTGGAGTATGCTACCACGCAGTTAAAAGAACTGCCTGGCTTAAGAATAATCGGAGAGGCGAAACAAAAGATAAGTTTTGTCTCGTTTGTAATCGATAAAATACATCCGCAGGATATCGGGATATTGCTGGACAACCGGGGAATAGCTGTGCGTACGGGACATCATTGTACACAACCCCTGATGGACCGGTTTGAGATACCTGGTACCGTCAGAGCATCGTTTGCCGTATATAATACGATGGAAGAGATCGACGAACTGGTTGCTGGTCTGAAGAAAGTAATAAAAATGTTGGCGTAAAAAATGAATAGCCCTGCGACGATAGAGGAAATAGAAAAGGAAATAGTGGAGGAGTTTGCTCTTTTCGATTCCTGGGATGATAAATATGAGTATATCATCGATCTGGGTAAAAAGCTGGCTCCGCTTGATGCCGCATTCAAGACGGATGAAAACAAAGTAAGGGGATGCCAGTCGACAGTATGGCTGGTAGCAGCATTTAAGGAAGGTAAAGTTCATTATAAGGCGGAAAGTGATGCGGTGATCGTAAAAGGACTGATCAGTATGCTCATTCGTGTATTGTCGGGGCATAGCCCGGATGAGATCATTGCGGCACCCCTGAACTTTATCCAGCAGATCGGGATGACGGCGCACCTGGCACAGACCCGGGCCAATGGACTGCTGGCGATGGTAAAACAAATGAAAAATTATGCGTTGGCTTTTAAAGCCAGCAATTTAAATGAGCTGAATGACTATGAATACGGAAGAACTCAAACAAAAAGTAATTGAATGTTTGCAGACTATTTTCGACCCGGAAATACCTGTCAACATTTATGAACTTGGATTGATCTACGAAGTAGAGATACTGCCGGTGGGAAATGTGCAGATCGTGATGACGCTTACCTCACCTGCCTGCCCGGCCGCGCAATCATTGCCGATTGAAGTGGACCAGAAAGTAAAACAGATAGAAGGGGTGAACGATGTACATGTGGCGGTAACTTGGACACCGGCATGGGATAAAAGCAGGATGTCGGAAGCAGCACAACTGGAGCTGGGTTTTATGTAAACTGATTAAAGAGGTTTCAAAAAGCTGGTCTCTTCCTGAGAGATCGGCTGCAGATAAAGAATAAACAATGAAAATAACCGCACAGGAAGAATATGGCTTGAGGATCCTGATCCGCATAGGCGGGTGTAAGGACCAGGAAGGCATGAGTATTCCGCAGTTGAGCGAGGCCGAGGGACTGAGCAGTCACTATGTAGCCAAGCTGACGCGTATCCTGCGCATGGGTGAATTCATTAACAGCACACCGGGTAATAAAGGCGGCTACAGCCTGGCCAAGTCTCCGCGTGATATTAAGATCAAGGACGTATTGCAGGTATTGGGCGGCGTATTGTTCAATAAGAACTTTTGCGGGCTGCATTCAGGCTCTGTGCGCCTTTGTACCAATTCGGTGGATTGCTCAGCCCGTTCACTTTGGCAGATGATCCAGTATACAGTTGATCAGTTGCTTGATAAGGTCACTCTCAATGACCTGGTAAATACAGAAAAAGAATCAACTCAGTTACTGCATGCAATTCTGCGCGACAGTATCATTTCCTCCGCGGAGAACCTGAAAGTCCCTTAAGCTGCAATTTTCGCGCAGTGAAAATACTTTTTACCTCCTGTTTCGGATGCATAATGAATGTATAGTTCGATAATATCTTCCCTTTGCTCATTTTCTCTGTTAGCTCTGTGTGAAACCTGTTGCTTTTTTAGTTATGCACGAAGAGGAAGAATAATTCTCAACTTGTATCATTAATTCACCCTGTACAATGTCCTCCCTTTTTATAAGATCAGGCTCTTTGAAAGGTGTTTCACACAGAGCTAACAGAGAAAATGAGCAAAGGAAGAGTTGTGTTATGGGTTCATTCCTGATATTATTTGCAGGATGAGCCAGGGAGGATTTTCACTGGACGAAAATGAATCAACTAGCCAATCTTATTATATTTACAATGCACGGCCACCAACAAAAATATACTCATGAGAAAAATACCAGCTACCCTTATATTGTTAGCCATCGCGACGAATATCTTCTCCCAGGCTGAAAAACCGGCATATCGTACAGCCACAGAAAAATTCGTGAAAGATTATAATAGCGGCAGCTACGACAGCATCTTCGCTTCCTTCTCCCCGGAAATGCAAACGGCCTTGCCGCTTAAGAAGACAAAGGAGTTTTTTAGTGGGTTGGAAACACAGGCTGGCAAGATCGGCAAAACGGAATTTGTCAAATACAAAAAAAACTTTGCCGTGTACAAAACAAAATTCGAACGCGCTTTGTTTGCAGTAAATATTTCGGTAGATGATCAGTCAAAGATCAACGGATTGCTCATTAGCCCCTTTACAGATGAAAGCCTGCCTCTGCCAAAACGAAATAGTACAAAATTGCAGTTGCCTTTTAAAGGCGAATGGACCGTGGTGTGGGGTGGTGACACAAAGGAGTTAAACTATCATGTAGAAAACCTCGCCCAGAAGAATGCTTTTGATATCATTATAACGGATGCAAGGGGACGGTCGTTCAGGACCAATGGGAAAACCAACGATGATTATTACGCGTTCGGAAAGGAGTTGATAGCACCCTGTGATGGGGAGGTGGTATTCGTAAAGGATAAAATAAAAGATAATAAGCCCGGTGTAATGAATACGGCGGATGTAACAGGGAATACAGTGATCATAAAAACTGCTACGAATGAATACCTGTTCTTCGCGCATTTCAAACAAAATTCTATTCTTGTCAAAGAAGGACAGAAAGTAAAACAAGGCGAATTATTAGGTCTTTGCGGTAATTCAGGAAACTCCTCTGAGCCGCATCTTCATTTTCATATTCAAAATACCCTTGACATAAATATAGCAACCGGCATAAAATGTTTTTTTGATAAAATAGTGGTGAATGGCGTGGATCGAAATGATTATTCACCCTTGCAAAAAGAGAAGATCAAAAACAGGTGAGGGAATTATCCATAACAGTGATTTGATAAACAGGTGCCATGTGTTTGTCGAAACAGGGAGATAAAAAAATACAGCATGATTTTGTATACGAGGACGCAAAGATGTTGAAGTCATATAGTATGCTCAATAAGCCATCACAAAACGAATAAACCCCCGGATCGGGGGTTTATTAAATAAATGCACTGCTAAATGATAGCAGTCAGTAAATTCAATTACTTCACATTTTTGCTTACTATTTTAGCTAAGTCAAACATGGAAACCTGAGTTTTACCTGCGAACAATACTTTCAGTTTAGCATCTGCATTGATCATTCTTTTGTTTTTGCTATCCTGTAATTTGTTCTTCTTGATGTATTCCCAGATCTTTTTGATGATCTCTGTTCTTGGCAGCGCTTTATCACCGATCACATCTGCTAAAGCAGGGCTTGATGTAAGTGGAGCCATGAATGCGGCATTAGGTTTACGTGCTGATTTTTTCTTAGCTGGAGATTTTTTTGGAGCTGCTTTCTTTGCCGCTTTTTTCGCTGCTTTCTTTTTTGCAGGGGCTTTCTTAGCGACTTTCTTTGCAGCTTTCTTTGCCGCTTTTTTTACTTTTGTAGCCATTTTACTTTGAATTTAATAGTTAGTAATAAGAGGTTCAAGTCTAATCGTTGGCTAAATATAAGTCACTTGTTTTGAATTTTCATAGGATAAATGCCCTTTATATCGCATCGGGGATAAAGCGTGTATAACATTTTTCATAGGAGAAATCGTAAAAAACCAGTTTTTTCCCTCGGGGAATGCCAAAAATGCCCTGCTGGTCACTTGTTGCTTTCATTAAGTAACATAAAAAAAGCCAGGAATGAATGAACTCATTTTCCCTATGAAAACTGGTTTTTGGAGCGTCTGTTTCATAAAAAATCGCTTCTGTAATCATTGGCGAATTTTTTAAAATCTCCTGGACATTGTCCTGTTATTTGCTGTATCGTATCCGTAATTTCCGAAGCTTCTCCCAATGAATAATGGGCATAATCTTCTATTAACCCGTCAGCCTGCCATTCGGGAGAACCGACTGAAAGCAGCGCCTGGCGCATATCTCCGGGCTCTACAGGTATAAAGCGGATAGCGCGGCCTGTTGTATTGGACAGGTCTGTTGCCAGTTGTTCGTGGGTCAATCCTTCGGGACCTGTGAGTGTATAGATCTTGTTTTCGTGACCCCGCTTTGTCAATGCTTCGACTGCTACGGCGGCAATATCCCGTATATCTACAAGACTCACTTTTGCATTTCCTATAGCGGCAAAAAACATCCCTTTTTTTATGATAGAGTCCCGGAAACCGAGGAGCCCCTGCATAAATAAATTGGGCCGGAGAAAGGTATATGTCATGCCTGAATCGGTGATCTTTTTTTCCACCGTGGCATGGTAACGGAGAAATCGTACAGGGGAATTTTCATTGGCGGCCAGCTGGGAAAGTTTTACAATATGCCGGAGACCGGTCTTATGGGCCACTTCAGTAAAGTTTATTTGCGTGGCTTCAGCCTGTTCGGAGGAGTTGGTCAGCAGGAATGCACGTTCAATTCCGTGTAACGCTTTTACAATGCTACTGGTATCTGTGAGGTCGCCTGTTACCAGTTCTGCTCCAGGCAGTGCTGCAATCGATTTTGCATTTTCCAATGATCTTACAAGTGCACGAAAGGGAATACCACGAGCGGAAAGCTGCCTGGCCAGTTCGCTGCCAATAGTGCCGGTTGCCCCGGTGATAAGAATAGTTGCTGGTGTTGTGCTGAACATTTTTTATTATTTAATATGCAAAGTATCAGCAATCGGGCCAGGTAAAATTGTAAGAATACGAAACGGGTGAGAGGAGGAGAATTGGCAATACAGGCCTCTGGGGATGCAGAGAGCTATACTGTTCTCTTAAGTGTATTATCATCAATGGACGACAATAAAAAAAGCCATCAGCTGGCTTCTTAAAAAAATAAACACCTGTGACCCGGCAGTTGAACGATCAATAGATGGCTTTTACGGCGGCAGGATTTCTTTTGCTCTTGTCAATAATACGGGCTGCATCTTCGTCAATAGCAGCGGCATACCGGTGCAATTCCATTATTCTGTCAATGATATAGCCTTTTATTTCGAGTAACTGTACATGGTATTGATGCGAACTGTCATATAGCGCTTTGTCAAGCCCGGTTTTAATAAAATACTCTTCCAGTTTGAGCAATTCTTCAGTGATCGGGTTAAACCATTGCCGGAGTATTTTTTTACGGTGTGCATAATTTTCTTCTGCATGCTCATATGCTGTCATCTTCCTTGTTTGTTCCGGTACCCGGTGATAAGCGTCAAGAAATTTCGTAAACAACGCTGTAAGATTTCTATTGGTGTGCGTATAAAAACTGTCCAGCCTTTTTTCTTTGATCTTATTCACCTGGTAGGGTGCGTCATGGTCAAGATAATTGCCGGAGAGAAGGTTGAGTATACCACTTGCGGGGCCTGCTTTTTTCGCAAGCAATACCAGGTTTTTTTTTAGTAGTGTTTTATAACTATCATGTATATTAAATGCCGCCCGCGGGTAAAAAATAGTATAAGCCTGTAAAAAATTTTCGGAATTGGCGGGAAAAGAATCAATATACTCTTTGGTAGGACTGTCTGTAGTCAGCTGGGCGGTACATACCGGGCCATATACAAACAATAGAATGATAAATCCGCATCGTATCATAAAAACAAATTATTTAAGTAGGCAGGCGCAACTCATTGCACTGCCATTGCTAAAAATAAAATGTTTGTTTATTGGTAGGGCCCTGATCTGGCTGAAATGCCCGATTAGTGTATTTAACTGCGCTTAAGCGGGCTATCAAAAATATTGACCCATCTGTAAGCGCTGATCACCTTCTTTTTTTAAAGTAGTTTTTTTACTTCCAGCCAAATACCTTCATTTACTTCTACCCCGTCCTGCTCGCTTTTTTTTCTTGTCAGCAATGTCTGCTCGCCGGGATAACGTACTGCATTATTTTCATCGACCAGGCTGCTTTCTTTAGTGAATGCGATGATTTCTTCGATCATTGCTGTGTCCAATGTCTTTGCGTCAATACAAAGAAAAAACTGGGAGACTGCATATTCTTCCCCGCCTTTACTGATCTGCGCTACGGACCTGCCACCGCTCAATCCTGCAACCAGTATATCGAGCAGCATGGATAATCCGGCACCTTTCCAAAAGCCGATTGGCAATGTTCTCCTGGTAGCCGAGATAGCTTTTGGGTCTTTGGTAAGCATTCCTTTGTTATCATAACCACCCGCAACAGGCAGTTCCTGGTTGCGCAATTCATATTCCTGCAACTTACCATAGGAAAATTGGGATAAGGCAAGGTCGAGCACTATATGCCCCTTTGAGCGTGGCACCGCAATTACGAGCGGATTATTGCCGAGTCTCGGGTCGATGCCGCCCCATGCAGGCATATTGGCGCAGGCATTGGTTGCGCAGATCGCTATGCATCCCTGCTCAGCGGCCTGCCATCCGTAAGTGCCGCCACGCATCCAGTGATTGGTATTCCTGATAGCAACACAACCTATCGAATTTTCTTTTGCCAGTTCAACGGCCCTGTTCATACAGCGCATAGCGCTATACATGCCGGGCGCCAGGTTACCATCCCATTGCTCCATAGAACCATTTGCCGATACCAATTCTGGTTCCGCATGAATGTCCACTAATCCCTGTTGTATTGTTTTAATAAAAACAGGAAACCTGTTCAGTCCATGTGAATGCACCCCATCGCGGCTGTTCTCTGCAAAAATGCGGGCACAGTGCTGAGCTTTTTCACTGCTAAGGCCGGTATTTAATAAAATAGCGATTAGTTGAGATGTCAATTCTTCAAAAGGCACACGCATAAAAATGGTATTAGTAAATAAAGGTGAAGCAATACTATTCAAAAATCGGCATCCTCCGGTAAATCACGAGTGCATATGCGTAACAATTTCTATCCCGGTTTAATCCCGGCCGGTTTTATTCAGCACATCCAAAATCCAATATTCAAAACATCCACGATCCCTAATCCCCATCCCATTCCCCCTCAAAAATCGACCCTTTACCGACGCTCACCCTGTTTTTATCTAAACGGCCGCTTTATTAGTTTTTCCCTTTGGCCTTTTCCTGATATTTGTATAAACAACGCATTTTACACAGCCAACGCCTATTCATGAAAAAGCCGGAAATAGTACCTTTTACATCCTACCAGAAATTTGTTGTCTTTATTCTCGCGATCACCCAGTTTTCCGTGATACTTGATTTTATGGTCATGTCGCCGTTGGGTGATATGCTGATGAAATCGCTTACGCTTAAACCATCCGCTTTTGGATTCGCGGTATCGGCTTATGCATTTAGTGCAGGTATATCGGGATTGCTTACAGCAGGATTTGCAGACCGGTTTGATCGTAAAAAATTACTGCTCTTCTTTTATACCGGGTTTATTATAGGTACGATATGTTGTGGCCTCGCGCATTCTTATGGTGTATTACTGGCCGCACGTATTGTAACAGGTTTATTTGGTGGCGTGATCGGTTCCATATCCATGGCCATTATTACAGATCTTTTTGCATTGAACCAGCGGGGACGTGTGATGGGGTTCGTGCAGATGGGTTTTGGCGCTAGCCAGGTGCTTGGTGTACCGATTGGTTTATTCCTGGCAAATGCATGGGGTTGGGAAGCGCCTTTCTGGATGGTGGCCGTACTGAGCGTACTGATTGCCCTGGTTATTTTTATCAAACTGCAACCTGTTACGCAACATCTTGCCATACAAAAGAAAGGTTCTGCATTTAGTCATTTATGGAATACGGTGGCTAAGCGGGATTATCGCATTGGTTTTACGGCTACGGCCCTACTTTCGATTGGTGGTTTTATGATGATGCCTTTTGGTAGTGCCTTTGCCATTAATAACCTGGGTATAACCAATCAGCAATTGCCCATGCTGTTTATGGTATCGGGTATCAGTTCGCTTATTATCATGCCGCTGATCGGGCGGTTGAGTGACCGTGTGGACAAATTCAAAATATTTGCAGTAGCATCAGTATGGATGATGATAATGTGCGTAGTGTATACCAACCTGGGAATAACCCCTCTCTGGCTTGTAATGGTATTGAATATACTGATGATGATGGGCATCATGAGCAGGATGATACCATCCTCCGCGCTCACATCTGCTATACCCGATATGCAGGACCGGGGTGCATTTATGAGTATCAATGCATCACTGCAACAAATAGCCGGGGGAGTTGCTGCGGCTGTTGCGGGTATGGTAGTAACGCAAAAGAGTAAAGGCAGCCCGCTTGAACATTATGATACGGTTGGTTATGTCATTGTCGGTATATCCGTAATAAGTATATTGTTAATGTACAGGGTGAGCAGGCTTACAAAAAGAAAGGCGGCATATCATACTACCCCAGCCGGTCCGACAATTCTTACAGAGTAATTAACCAGGGAACAATTAAAAATTAAAAATGCAAAATTCAAAAATGCATTCCGAAAACCGGGGTTTGTTTTTTAATTTTGACTTTTGAATTTAAAAGAGAACTCCACTTTACGCTAAGCCTCTTTCCAGTTCATTCAATCATCTTGCCAGTTCACGCGGTCTGAATTGCAAGCCACTTGCGGCAGCCTTCCATATCCAGGAAAAATATTACTTTGTAAAGAATGAAAGTAAGTCTTCCGCAATATAACGGGAAGGATAACCTGGTAATGATACTGGTTATGCCTGTGTTTGCTCTCATTGTCAACGCACTGATTTTTGGGTGGAGATATTTCACCAGCTGGAAATTATTTTTAGTGGCCACCCTTATCACCGGACTTACAGCCTGTATTTATTTTGTACTGTGTGGTGTAGTGGCCGTAGCGCTAAAAAAACGCTTTCCCGAAGAAGAGCAGGTGATGAGAAGACTTTCACTCATGATCATGACCTTTCTTATCCTGGGAGGCCTGATCCTTTATTTGCTGTTCAGAGCGTATGAGCGGATTTCTTTTTTTAATTGCGAATTTGATGATGCCGCATTTGTATGGGCTTATTTCGCCCTGGGTGCCCTGAACATTTTCATTACTTTTTTAATGGAAGGTATTTCGAGGTACAATGCCTGGGAAAAAAATCGTACAGAAGCGGAGAATTTGAACAGGGTGTATAAACAAAGCCAGCTACAGGGCTTAAAAAGCCAGGTCAATTCACATTTCCTGTTCAATAGTTTAAACTCTCTTTCTACCTTGATCCAGGATGACGAAGAGGGGGCAGAGATTTTTCTGAATGAAATGAGCAAGGTCTATCGTTACCTGTTGCGCAATGACGAGGAGCAGTTGGTAACCCTGGCTACTGAGTTGAAATTTGTCAACGCGTATATGCATTTGCTGAAAGCAAGGTTCAGAAATGGATTACAGTTGGCAATTGATGTAAATGAAAATGACCAGGAGAAACTCCTTGCTCCGCTGACCTTACAGGTAATAATAGAAAATACCTTTTCGCAGAATATTACCAGCTATCACAGTCCTTTATTTATTTCTATTTTTTCTAATGGGCAGGGTGAGTTGATAATACAGAATAATGTGCAGCCAAAAACTATTACAGGTGCCATCGATTTTGAAGCCGGTCTTGATAACCTGGTAAAAAAATACCAGCTATTGAATCAACCGGTCAGTATTAGCGATGCAAACCAAGAACACCGGTATATCAGGATCCGCCTGTTCTCAAAAATGGAGGAGACACGGCCATGAATATATTCTTACCTTCTAAATGGAAATTGTATTCCTTCCTGTTTTCACTACCCTTATTCCCGGTGGCGATCAATCTTGCCTTATATGAAAACAGGCTGTGGAAGGATGACAGGATATGGCTGTTTTCCGTCCCCCTGGTAGCGATAATTGGTTTTTTTTCCTGGTATGTTCATACCCTGTATGATAAGGTAGTGGAAGATAAATTTCCCGCCCTCGGTCAAAGCAGGCAGCGCATCACCAGAAAGCTGCTACTGGTAGTATTGATAACCACGCTAACGGTATTACTGATCTTTTTTGCCTACGACAGGTTGCATATTTTCGGATATCAACTACACTATGGTCATCTGTTAAGGGGCCTGCTCGTGGGATTTTCGATACACCTTATTTTTGAAACCCTGTATGAAGCCGATTATATGTTTGGTAAATACAAGGAAAGCCGGGAAGAAAATAAGACCATTCAGCAATTATCCATCATACATGAGTTTGATACCCTGAAGAACCAGGTGAACCCGCATTTTTTATTCAATTGTTTTAATACACTTTCTTCGCTTATTGCGGTAGATAAAAAAAATGCGGAGGTTTTTCTGAATGAGCTGAGCAAAGTATACCGCTACCTCCTTCGTATCAACGAAGAAGGAGTAAGCACGGTAGAGAACGAGATCAAATTTATCCACTCGTATTATAAACTATTACAAACAAGACATGGGGAGGCCGTGCGCATCAATGTACAGGTGTCAAAAGGGTATGAAGCCTATTTACTGCCATCTTTGTCCCTGCAATTACTGGTAGAGAATGTGGTGAAGCACAATGTTCTCTCCAGGAATAAACCCCTGGTGATAGATATCTTTACTACTGCCGGTAATAAACTGGTAATAAATAACAACCTCCAGCGTCGCAGTGTAAAAGCCCCAAGCAACAGGGTAGGGCTCGATAATATTAAAGCCAAATATGAATTACTGAAACAACCGGGTTTTCAGGTCATGGAAGATGAGAAGAACTTTACTGTTGTTCTTCCGCTGATATGGAATAAAACTCAATGATTCGAGTTCAGTATTCCTGGTCCTGAGTTCATGGTTTTCAGTTCTGAGGGCTGTAGTTTTTTATAAAACATGAGCCTGAACTCAGAAACAGGAACTATAAAAATAGCGCTATAAAAATTATTACCCTACAGGTACTTTCAATTCAAACATCGAATTACTCTTATGCACCTGTACCTCCAGTTTTGCTCTGATCGTATCGAGACGCCTGCCCATGTCCTGCCTTTGCAGGAGATTATTGAGTTGCTGCATATCGCAATGCTGGTTGTTGAACTGGATGCTGTAAAGGAGATTTGATCTTTCGAGTGCTACATGTATCCTGGGTTTCCTGGCACCTGCGTTCACCAGTACACGTATACTTTCTTTAAACAATAAAAAAGCCTCGTGCCGTAGCTGCATGTCCAACTTGAGCGATCGCACATTATCATCTACCTGGATTTCAATACCTGCTTCATGTTTTGTATTCAGTTCATCGATGTACTCCTGCATCCGTTCTACGGTTTTCTCCATGCTGTCATTCAGTGGTGAAATGCTCCATAGCATATCATTCATGGAGATGATCATATTGTTGCTCTTGGCATGGATCTGTTCAATAAATTCTTTTGACTTCTGTGGTTCAGTATCTGCTTTCAGTCGCGCCATCTCACTGAGAATATTGATATTGTTGAGCGCCATATTCACTTCCTCATGCAGATTGCCGGCAATATCACTTCTTATTTTTTGTATGGCTTCTTTCCGTTGCATTCTTTTTTGGTCCAGCCAGAATAGTAAACCACCAATCAATAAAGCGACGAGGCTGAAAAACCACCAGGTCTTCCAAAACGGCGGCTCAATATTAATGATAAGACTGGTGATGATACCCATATTCCCTTTGTCATCCTTACAGGCAGTTTTAAAAACATACCTGCCCGGTCGCAGGTAATTGAAGATGGCCTGGTTGAGTTTACCGGCTTCCAGCCAGTCTTTATCCATCCCCTCCAGCTTGTAGTAAATAATATAAGTATTCTGATAAGTAAGCGTTGTAAGTTCAATGGTCAGCGAGTGTTCAAAATTGCGAAGATCAACCTGTTTTAATCTTGATAATGAATCTACCGATAAGGGTATGTTCATTACAGCAAAACCAGCGATCTCTACTTTGGGAGGAATATAGTTTGTCAGGGTAAGCCTGGCTGGCTCAAACAAAAGCGCGTCATGATTTGTGCCAAAGATAAAACTGCCATTCTTCAGGATCGTCGCAGCACCGGGATTAAATGAATTATTGGGTACGCCGTCTTTGGCATTGTAATAACTGATCTTTTGTTTGGAAGGATGAAAACTTTGAACGCCTGCCGCACTGCTCATCCAGATATACCCTTTGGGATCTTTTAAAAGACTGCTGATATGACCCGAGGCAAGTCCTTTTTCTGTTGTGAGATACCTGAACTGATTGGTACGGGTATTTAATATGTTCAGGCCGTCGCTGGCTATTACAAATGTGCTGTCGTCATATTGCAAAATATCCGCTGCGCCGTTAAGACGCAACTTTTGCCCTGTAGCGGCATTCACGCCATAAGTCGCTTCAAGCTTACCATTATTGCTCATGCGGAATACTCCATTTATATCGGTGCAGGCCCAGATATGATCCGTAGAATCGATATAGAGGCGGGCAATCCTGGCTTTCAACTGCTGACATACTTCGAAACTATCGGTTGCCGCATTCCATTTTATTATCGATCCACGCTGGGTGCCGAACCAGAGATTGTCTTGTTTATCCGCAACAACCTGGCGAATGGTACTATTCTCAAAAACAGGGGGACGAAGACTACTGAGTTTCCCCGTTGCCGCTTTGTAGATATATAAGCTACCTCCCTGTGCGCCAAACCACACATCTTTGTTGTTTCTTTCGATCATGCACCAGATCATGGCTCCTTCCGGCATGACCTTAAGATCTACATACCTGGAATGAATGGGCATGAATTCTTTATTATAGGCAAATACACCATTTCCCCAGGTGCTTACAAGCATTTCCCCATCGCTGGTTTCCAAAAAGCCCGTTACGTCTGGCGTATAAATCGTATTACTGCCTGGCCGCCGGTTATTTACTACCCTGAACCGCTGTGCCAATGGATTGAACAGATACAATCCCTTATTGGTACTTACCCAGATATTTTTTTCCCTATCTTCATATAGACTAAATACCATGTCAAACCGGATACTGTATTCGCTGGACCCATTGTTGAATACCGGTTCAACGTTTCCATTATTTATCCGGGCCAGGAGGTTATTACCAGCTATCCACACTGACCCGTCTTTTGTTTCGGTCACGCCGTTCATTTCAAAATAAACCCCATGCAGGGCCTTACTGATATCAGCCTGCCAATCGGTTTCATGGTTGGTTGCAGGGATATAACTTTTAATGGTAAGCCGGTTCTCGGGCCAGGCTTCAAGCCAGAAGCGGTTGATTTTGTCAACATAAGCAAATACTACCGTACGGGCATCTTTGAAATGCCGGATGATGGGATCACTCTCTTCATTATGTCCCCTGTAGTACATTGTTTTTACTGCAGGATTATATTTCAGCAATCCCAGATGACAACCTATCCAGTAATTGCGCGCCTCATCCTGCCAGATATAAAGCGGGTCCCATCCGGATGGCAGCTGAAAAGGGTTATATTTTTGTGCCACTTCATTGGTAGCATCATTGTATGTGAGAAAAGTATGTCCAACAAAGATCAGGAACACATGACCCTCCTGGTCAATATGCAAGCCGGAAGCCGCCTTGGTAAAATCGCCCTCCGGTATGCGAACAGTAACGGGGTGATATACAAAATCATCGGTGGTTAAATAGCCAAAGGAAGACATGCCTGAAAGTATCCAGAGCCGGTTCTTTTTGTCCATCTGCATCCGGGTGATACCGCCGGCAGGGATCGAGTTGGGGTCACTGTCCTTGTGAAAAAAATTAATGAAACGTTGCCCGTCATACCGCTGTATCATATTTTGGGAGGCCACCCATATATACCCTTTTGCATCCTGCTGTACCGTAGTTACCATTTCTTCCGGTAAGCCTTCCTTCACTCCAAAATGGGAAAAGAGATATTCTTGTGTAGGCTGTGCCTTTACGCCTGTAGTACAGCATACCATCAATAAAACAAGAATAGTCTTGGACAAAGGCTTGTATTTACAAGAACCAAAAGTAATGAACTGTTGGCTTAATGACTCCCAGCGCATGCAGGAAATAGTGCAATTCATAACCGCTTCTGCCCAATTCGTGTGTTGCTGAATTTAAAATTCAACTTTAAAAGACAAAATAGCTCCCAAGGATCCAACGAACCTGCAGTTTTGATTTTTAGTGTTGAATTGTATACGGCAACCGCTGTTAAATAACCTGCAGAACCGTAAGTATGCAAAATAAGCAATTCATATTCAGGGATCTTCACAACAGTACCTGCTGGTGAATGGATGGGTAGCAAACTAATAAAGCAGGGACTAAATACCGGTAACTAATATTTCCATAAATTAGTAAAGAAAAAAAACTACAATAAACGATGGATACAAACATGCTTTCCAATTCGGTAGTCAAAAAAGCGATCGAGGCTTTACAGGCTGGCGATAAAAACAGCTGGTTTTCCCTGGCAGCGGATAATGCACAACTTTTTGATGATGGAAACAAAATGGATTTCACAGCGTTCTTCGAAAAAGCACTGGGGCATGAACGGTTTACCAGCATCGACAAAGTAGAAAATAATGGGTTGACTGTGTATGGCAGATTTCATAGCGATCAATGGGGAGATTTTAAAACATATTTTAAGTTTCATATAGATGGGGCTGGTAGGATTGACCGGTTGGATATTGGACAGGCAGATCATTAAGTGCAGACAGCCCAGAGCTATTGTTAACAATTAATTGGGGGCAGGGTTTAAATAAACAAAATTTGTTCCCGTTTTCTCAAGTACTTTAGTGCGGACCGGCAAAATCATTTTACCAAATCAACAAGTACGCCACATGAGAAAGGTATTCTTATTTTTTATTTTTAGCAACGCGATTAACCTGCATGCGCAAACAAACCCTGCACTGGCCGATACATTAGCTGCCATGGTTATTACTGATCAGCGGGCTGCCGGTCTCCCTCCAGAAGGGCAAACGCTCAATTCTCCCGAATGGATGCATTTCAAAGACAGTGTTTTTAGTTCGCATCATGAACGGTTGGAAAAGATCTTTGCCCGTCATGGTTATCCGGGTTATGATAAAGTAGGGACGAAGGGCGCTAAACATTTTTGGTTACTGGTACAGCATCTTGATAAATGGCCCGCTTTCCAGGAACAGGTACTGGCGGCAATGGAAAAAGAACTGAAGAATAAAAACGCCTCTGCAACAGATTTTGCTTATCTCACTGACAGGGTAAGATTGAATACCGGCAGACAGCAGGTATATGGTACCCAGTTGACCTATAATACCGATAGCTGCCAGGCTATTCCAAAGCCGCTGGAGAATCCAGCCTCGGTAAATGCGCGCAGAAAATCGGTAGACCTGGAATCAATCGAAAAATACATGAACCAGATGAGTGAGAGCCATTTTGAGATGAATCGTGAAATGTATGAGAAGAAGGGGATAATGAAACCCAAGCTATATAAATAACCCAGGGATTAAAAATTCAAAAACACACACCGAAAATCGGAATCTATTTTTGAATTTTTATTTTTACATTTTTAATTGAAAAGTAACTTGTTTCATATGTAAGTTTGCAATTAGTTAGTATTACAGCTACTATTATTGCTTAACAGTACAATGGATTTATCAAAAAAAATCGGCGAACAACTTGCATCTATCCTGCCCGCAACACGTATTAAGACCAGGGTCGTTGATCTCGTCTCCTATGCATCCGATGCCGGTTTCTATCATTTGATGCCGAAGGCCGTTGTGCAGCCGGTTGATGAAGCAGAAGTGATTGCCCTTTTTCAATTTTCCCGTCAGTATAAAATTCCGCTTGTATTCCGCACCGGTGGTACGAGTCTGTCTGGTCAATCTATTACCGACGGCATACTGGTTGATCTTGGACGTTACTGGAATAAAATACAGGTGGAAGAAAATGGGAACCTCGTACGGGTGCAACCAGGCATTACCGGTGCTATGGTGAATGCCCATTTGCGCAGGCATCAGCGTAAGATCGGCCCTGATCCATCCAGCATCAGTGCGGCCATGATGGGTGGAATCCTTTCCAATAATGCCAGTGGCATGTGCTGCGGAGTGGAATTCAATTCATATCATACTACCAAACATATCCGGTTCATACTGCCAGATGGCAATAGCTTCTCTACTGAAAATGCTAATGACTATGAACGTTTTTTACGGGTATGTAAACCGCTGGCTGAAACATTGAACGGATTAAGGAACAGTGTGCTGACAAACCCGGAATTGTATGAAAAGATCCGTAAAAAATATACAACAAAAAATACTGTAGGTTATTCACTCAATGCATTGATTGATCATGTGCATCCCCTGGATATATTCGTGCACCTGTTGATTGGAGCAGAAGGTACACTGGCTTTCATTGCTGAAGCCGTGCTACAAACAATCCCGGAGCCTGCGTATAAAGCCACCGCCTTATTGTATTTTCCGGATATTTATGGCGCCTGCAAAGCGATCATCCCGTTGAAGCTGGCAGGAGCAATGATGGTGGAGCTTATGGACAGGGCATCCTTACGAGCCATTGAAAATTTGCCTGGCATTATGCCTGTCATTAAGACACTGCCGGAGTCGGCCAGCGCCCTGCTGATCGAATTCCAGGAATCATCCTTAAAGGAACTGGAAGAAAGAGTGAATGAATTCCTTGCCTCATCCGATGCATTATCGATGCTGAATGCGGCTTCTTTTACAATGGATGCGAAGGAGCGTGATTTTTTATGGAAAGTGCGTAAAGGATTATTCCCTGCCGTGGGTGCTGTCAGGGCCAGCGGCACTACCGTCATCCTGGAAGATATTGCCTTTCCCCTGGAAACATTGGGTGATGCAATACTGGAGCTGCAGGTATTATTTAAAAAATATGCTTATCACAATGCTATTATATTCGGCCACGCGAAAGACGGTAATATTCATTTTGTCGTTACCCAGTCATTCAATACACCCGAAGAAATTGAACGGTATGACCGGTTTATCCGTGAAGTAGTGGAACTGGTGGTAATAAAATATGATGGTACATTAAAAGCTGAGCATGGAACGGGACGCAATATGGCGCCCTTTGTAGAAACGGAATGGGGTAGCGATGCCTACGCCATTATGAAAAGAATAAAAGAAATAGCAGACCCGCTGCTGTTATTAAACCCCGGGGTGATCATTAACCCGGATAAGCAGGGGCATATCGCCAACCTGAAATCATTGCCACCTGTAGAGGAAGAAGTAGACCGTTGTATTGAATGTGGTTATTGCGAGCCTGTTTGCCCAAGTAAGGACCTCACACTTACACCAAGACGCAGGATCGTGGTGCGCCGTGCACTGGTGAAAATGAAAGAAGATGCTGACGAGGGAAATTATAAAGAATTGCTGGAGCAATATCAATATGATGGGCTGGATACCTGTGCCGTGGATGGACTTTGTGCAACCAACTGCCCTGTGGATATCAATACCGGCGATCTTGTGAAAAGATTGCGAAGAGAAAATCACAGCGCCAAAGCAAATAAACGGGCATTAAAACTGGCTAAAAATTTCAGGGCTGTAGAAAAATCAATACGAATAGCATTGGGAGCGGCTACGATGATGAGCAGGCTGACTGGCGCGGGAACAATGATCGCAATAACAAAAGGTTTGCGGAAAGTAGCGCCCGCACTGCCCTTATGGAGCAGGCAATTGGCAGCGCCTCCCTCCCTGGCAATATTGGAAAAACAACCACCTGCTTTAGCGGTTAGAACGATTGTTTATTTTCCCGCATGTATCTCCAGGGTGATGGGAAGTTCGCGTGATGGGAAGAAGAATATCATGCAAACCTTCATGGATGTTTCAGCCAAGGCAAATATCGCAGTGGTTATAGCAAAAGATGTAAAAGGTAGTTGTTGCGGACAGATATTTTCATCCAAAGGTTTTAAAGATGCTTATACATTTACAGCCAATAAAATTATTGATCAGCTCTGGCAGGTATCACTGGAAGGGAAATACCCGGTGGTAATGGATGTAAGTTCTTGTGTGTATACACTCAAACACCTGCGTCCGGTATTAACACAGGAGAACCAGCACCGATATGATCGGTTGCAGATCCTGGATAGCGTTGACTATTTGCATGATATGGTCATGCCGTTGATCGATAAGGTGAACAGGAAGCAGGACATTGTAATACATCCTGTATGCTCACTGCAAAAAATGGGCACGCATTATAAATTCGTTCAACTGGCCAAACATTTTGCCAATACAGTAACAGAGCCGCTGCATGCCGGTTGTTGTGGAATGGCAGGCGACCGCGGTTTTTTATTTCCTGAACTGACAGCTGCTGCAACAGCTCCGGAAGCAACTGAAGTAAAGAGCGGCCGGTACGAGGGCTATTACTCTTCTACCAAAACCTGCGAGATGGCCATGTCGGATGCAGTAGGTAAGAACTATGAATCTGTATTGTATCTGGTGGATGAGTGTACATAAGAGCGGAACAAAACATAAGATGGTACTTGTACACTCCTTGTCTCTCCTTATATTTTAGCTGGTTAAGTGGAATAATGTTACATTAGTATATCTTATTCCACGAGTAAAAGGTCTGATTATGCTACTATAGACATGTATGCTATAGTGTAAATAATTTCTACCTCATTTAAAATCACCTTTTATGGATCAGCAACAACTAGATATACGAGACCAGCAAAAAGCATCCTGGGATAAATTTTCACCAGGCTGGAAAAAATGGGATGCCCGCATGATGGATTTTTTAAAACCCATGGGTGATAAGATCATCGAGCTAATTGAACCCGGCCCGGCAGACGATGTATTAGACATTGCAACGGGTACCGGCGAACCAGGTATTAGCATTGCCGGTATAGCCCGCCATGGATCAGTAATAGGTACAGATCTTTCGCCGTTGATGATTGAACTGGCTAATGAACAGGCGCAGGCAAAACACATTACTAATTACTCAGCCAGGGTAGCAGATGTAAGCGAACTGCCTTTTGATGATGCTCATTTTGACGCGATCTCCTGCCGAATGGGATTTATGTTTTTCCCTGATATGGCGCTGGCAGCAAAAGAAATGTATCGTGTGCTGAAGCCAGGCGGCCGAATGGCTACATCCGTTTGGGGTGCACCTGAAAAAAACACCTGGATAGGCGCTATGATGAGCGCATTAAAAAAGAACCTTGAAATGCCGGCACCGCCACCCAATGGACCATCGATGTTCCGTTGCGCCTCGCCAGGTATGATAGCGGGCTTATTGACAGCTGCCGGGTTTACCACCGTAAATGAGCAACTGGTAGAGGGCACAGATAAATACGAAAGCTCCGAACACTACTGGACAGTTATGAACGATGTGGCGGCCCCGGTCGTTGCGGCGCTTGGGCAAACCGATGATACTACCCGGAAAAAAGTCAAAGAAGACCTTTTTAAGTTATTGAAAGAAAAACAGGATAAAGATGGCAGCATCGTATTGCCTTATTCTTCTATTATTATTGCAGCGGTGAAGTGATTGCTAATTAAAAATTCAAAAATAGCCTCCGCAATAGGTGATGAGCTTTAAGCTTGATTTTTTCAATTTTCAATTTTTAATTCGACCCGGTTCAAACAATGCGTCCATTGTCAATTCCTGTTGTACCACAGAATTGGAATGCATATTCCTGTTCAGGCCAAAACTCGTGATCATTGTCAATGAAAGCGCTTTGCGTGTTTTCGATTCTTCGCGGAAGAGACTGATCTTTTTACGCAACTCTTCTTCATATTTTTTGGTGATAGTAAAGTTGTGAATGGAAAATTTCATTTCACAAAGATTAATAACGCCGTCAGCCCGGTCAATGACCAGGTCGATCTGCGCTCCTTCTTTACCGGTCGTTATCCATGATGAAGCAGAGGTCAGGATTCCACTTATTCCCAATGCTTTTTTTATTTCATCCAGGTGCGCCAGGCATACCTGCTCATAGGCATAACCAGACCAGGCCCTTTGTACCGGGCTGTCTAAACCGTGCAGCCAGTGATTTTCATCCAGTGTATTTTTTGCTTTGATAAACTTCAGGTAAAAGAGAGAATAAAAATCGCTTAACTGGTAAAGACTGTTCTTTTCTTTTTTACCATAGGGACTGTATTTCCTGATAAAACCGCTTTCCTCCAGTTCTTTTAAAATACTGGTAGTGGTGCCTCCGCTGGGCATTTTAGCAGCCGCGATCAGTTCGTCACGGGTTAACCCCTTATTTTTTTTGCTAAGTGCTTCAATAATGGCAATATGTTTATCGGCCCTGTTGAACAGGGATCTGTACAGATCGTCAAACTCATCATATAGTATACCCGAAGGATTAAAACAGAGTTTGTTGATATTTTGTGCGGCACTCATCACGGGATTTACCTGTTTCAGGTAAAAAGGAATGCCACCCATGACCATATACAATTGAATAAGTTGGTAACGGTCAAAAATTGCCGATTTATTACTAAAGTACTCGGCGCATTCACGCAAAGTGAATGGCTCCAGTTTCATGCGATAAGTTACCCGGTTATATAATCCTCCGGTATTATGAATGAGTTTATTGATCATCCAGGATGCGGCCGAACCGCAAACGATCAACAGTATATCTTTACGGGCACTGGCCCAGGAGTTCCAGAAATATTCAAGCGCAGTGATAAAGCCCGACTGCGCAGTATCCAGCCAGGGCATTTCATCCAGGAATACTACTTTTTTCCTGGTCTTTGCTGTTGTCAAAACCTGGGTGAGCTGTTGAAAAGCTTCCATCCAGTTTGTTGCCGGTTCTTTTATTTTATCTTTTGTATCATATTTTTTTATAGCCAATTGAAAATTGGCCAACTGACCCGAAAGGTTGGTATTGGCCATCCCTGTGAGGTAAAAATCAAATTCGCCGTTGAAGAATTCCCTGATCAGGAATGTTTTTCCTACTCTTCTTCTCCCATATACAGCAATAAACTCCGATTCTCCCGTGTGAAGGAGTCGTTGAAATTCGCGGCGTTCTTCTTCTCTTCCGATTATGCTTTCCATGACACCAAGTTAGCCAAATCTATCTAATTATACTAGGATTTGGCTAATTTTAATAATCAAATCAGCCAAATCTATATATTTATCTTTATATTTGGCTGATTTGATTAAGGGGTATTAATAAGAGAATAAATTGCTCAGGCTATCTCACTGTTTGCTGGCTCTTTACCAACTGCTTATTTTTATGAAAAATACTACTTCGCTCTGGGCTATTTATTACTTTTATTTTAAACTTCTTTGCTGTAAGCTAACTAAAGCGCAGTAGAAATATTTCGTACTTATATATTAGAGGTGGATATTTGATACAGGATATTCATTTCTCACCAACTTGCACTGCAGCCACCTCTTATGCGATCAATTACTATTTTCCCCCTGTTTTTCTTTTTCATCTACTTTAGCCCGTCCAACGTTGCTGCACAAGGAGTTTTTCAGCTTTGGGGCACTACTCCCGCCGGAGGCACTTCAGGAGTAGGTAATATTTATAGCATGGATGCTGCTGGTAATAACTTCCGGAATCGGTTTAGTATCCCAGCGATCAATCACGCAAAAGGCCCAAACTTCGCAAAACTTCTGAAATTGAATGACCTGTATTATGGCTACACAGAAGGAGGACCTTCGGTACTGTTCGAATGGAATTCTGTCACGAATACGTTTACCAAAAAGATTGACCTTGAAGCTTATGGCATGTGGGGGAATGGGAACCTGGCAGTCTGGAATAATAAGATCTATGGAATGTCTGCTGAAGTAAAGGGCGGGTTTGCGGATGGAGCCATTTTTGAATGGGATCCGGTGACGAATATCTTCCGGGTGAAACAATATCTCTCTACTGAGACTGGTGTTCATCCCGAAGGTGGGTTTGTCCTATTCAGGGATAAATTTTATGGCATGACATCAAACAGTATTATTGAATGGGACCCTGCGACCAATATTCTAGTCAAAAAAATATCAATAGGAGGTAGTCTCTACAATGATATGATCCTGGTGGGTGAAAAATTCTATGGAATAGCAAGGTCCTGGATATTTGAATGGGATCCTATAACCAATATTTATAAAAACCGGGCATCTATGGCAGGTCTTGCTTCACAACAAAATCTGATTTTTAATAATGGAAAATTCTACGGCACTACTTCGAGAAATGGGTTGGGTAATGGCGGCGTAATTTTTGAATGGGATACGCTCACCAGTACTTGCACAAAGCGGACAGACATTTACCCTATTGGCCACTATTGTGATGCTGGTCTTACCCTATTAAACGGAAAATTTTATGGAACCAGTAGCGATGGTGGCGCCACAAATGAAGGGGTCATTTTTGAATGGGATCCAGAAACCAATGCCCTGGTAAAAAAAATAGATATGCATATGGATATAGGTATTGGCTCGTCCACGTCCCTAACCCTGAGCCCTTCTGGAAAATTGCTTGGGATGACTAGAGGTAGCTCTACTAAAGAAGTACTTCCAACTATTTTTGAATATGACCCTGTTTCGAATAGTGCAGTCAAAAAAATTGAGATGAATGAAGATATAAGCAAAGGTGCTTATCCTGTCGGTGAACTGGCTTACATTAAAGGGGTGTTTTATGGACTAAACAGACAAGGAGGTTTAAAAAATGAAGGCACTTTATTTGAATGGAAACCTGGGAGTGATGGATTTACCAAACAAAAAAACCTATCTGATGTATTGCTTTGCGGTTCGTACAAAGGACTTACTGTAAAAGATAATAAATTGTATGGTGGAATTAGAAACGAAGGGCATCTTAACATAAGCGGAGCTTTATTTGAATGGAACCCAGTGACGGATATTTTCTCAAAAACAGATGTTGACATTCACCCTTATATCAGTAATAAAGAACTAATACAGTTTAACGATAAATTTTATGGCATCGGGAATAATTCTATTTATGAATGGGATCCTGCTACAACAACTGTTACCCTGAAGGTACCACTCGGCCATATAACGATAGAAAACCTTAATGCTACTTTATCACTATGGAATGGGAAATTCTATGTGGTATTCTCTGGTCATCCTGATAACCCCGCAGGGATGATTTACGAGTGGAATCCCGCTACAAATGTGTATGCATTAAAGTACAATTTCCGAACTGGAGATGGGATAAACCCCTATGGAAACCTGGTTGAAAAAAATGGATTGTTGTATGGAACTACCGCCAGAGGTGGGGCAAATGATGCAGGTGTGATTTTTTCATATGCCCCAGTGTCAAATAGCTACACAAAAATACTCGACATGACAGTCGCCACAGGATCTTTCCCAAAAGGAGGGTTTACTTCAAGCGGGCAATATTTATATGGGGTGAGCCGGGATGGCGGCTTGCATAACAAAGGTGTTGTATTTGAATTTGATCCTGTTGCAGCTACATATACAGTAAAGCATCATTTTAACGGGCTTGATGGTGCTTCTCCCGAAAACAATAACCTTGTTCGGGTTCCTGCACCTGTTTCAATGGGTATACTTGGTGCCTGTACTGCTCCTCTTTCTGTTTTAATTGACAATTCAAATAATGCAGTATGGGTACCTTTAGTTGATTTTAACGGAGATGTAGTAGCAGAGATCAATGCCAATGGTAATAACCTTGGTCTTGTCAATTACCAAGTGTATGTACATAATGGTTCCGTAAGAGAGGATGCTACAGGGAGATTATATCTGAATAGAAACCTGACCATTACTCCTGCTGTTCAGCCAGCAACACCTGTAGATATACGTCTTTATATTACAAGGAATGAATATGAAACATTGCGCGACGCTACCAACTTGCAAGGCCAGCCATCAGGGATTAATACAATCGATGATCTTGATTTCTTCAAAAACGGAAACGCCTGTAGCGGAGTCATACAAAATACGGCAACATTGATACCCGCAACAACCACTGAATACGACAATGGTTATATAATCACCGCGACTATTTCTTCTTTTTCTTCCTTTTATTTTACTGGCAAGACTTTTCTCTCGCTGCCGCTGACCTTACTGGAATTTCATGCAAATAAATCGGGTGCAGATGTACTACTAAACTGGAAGACCAGCAATGAGATCCAAACAAAGAGCTTTATCGTAGAAAAAAGTACAGATGGCAGGAATTTTTCTGCAATAGGAGATCTTGTGACCAGGGGCGATAATGCAAGCTATTTCTTTACTGACAGCGATGCATTATCGTCTGGGAATAACCGCTTACATTACCGTTTAAAAATGCAAGATCAGGATGGCCGGTATTCTTATTCTACTATCGTTACGATAAATGGTGAGCGGGGAATTAATCTATCCCTTTATCCTAATCCTACAAACGGTAATACAGGCATGCAATTGCAGTTACTACATTCCGCAAGATTACATGTATCAATGATAGACAACTCAGGCAGGATAATACATCGGCAATTCGTGGAAGCAGGCCCTGGCAGTTCATATATTCATTTGCAAACCGATAAACTCGCAGCAGGAACTTATTGGATAGAAGTGAAAGGCGGAACTCTAAATAAGCGACTGGCATTTATGAAAAAATAAGCCACCACTCTTTTAAATAACTGTAAATAAACGAAGCTATCTAACCGTACTTATTAGTGAGTGTTCGATTTAACCGTATAGTACTCTAGGATAGACTACACTTCCAAACCGCACAGTCCCTGTATCAAATCCGAACATTTTCGTATACAGGTAATCTGTACGCATTTGAAAATCAATCAGATATATTCTGGCATTCTCATTGTTCCAATTTCGCTCAAAGATCATAGAACCCAATAATATATGTCCATGGTTAAAAATTATTTCAAAGTCGCCTTCCGTAATTCCTTTCCCAGC
>CAZGSG010000011.1:0-42269 GCA_964528095.1 uncultured Terrimonas sp. | reverse complement strand
CGCGCTCGCTTGAATGCTGCCCGGATTGCTTCGTCCCGGTCAGAGCAATCGGCCAGTTTACCTGGTAGTCCGCCGCCTGTCAATACAGATTTACGCTGCACCAATTCCCTTGCTTTCCTCGCTGCCGCTCTTGCCTGTGCTGCCAGTATCACTTTGGCTACAATGTTCTTTGCTTCACGTGGATTTTCTTCCAGGTATGCTTCGAGCACTTTGGATACGGTTGAATCCACCACACCCATCACTTCATTATTCCCGAGTTTGGTCTTGGTTTGTCCTTCAAACTGCGGTTCAGGCACTTTCACGGAAATGATCGCACTCAGGCCTTCTCTGAAATCGTCTCCTTCTATCTGCACCTTAGCTTTTTCAAACAAACCCTGTTTGTCGCCATAACTTTTAAACACTCTTGTCAATGCACGACGAAAACCCGATACGTGCGTACCACCTTCGATGGTATTGATATTATTGACATAAGAATAGATATGTTCATTGTAACTGTCGTTGTAGCTCAATGCTACCTCTACCATTACATTTGTATTATCGTCCTTGCCTTCTACAAAGATCACTTTAGGAATAAGCGTATTACGGCCAGCTGCTGAATCCAGCATTTCTACAAATTCTGTAATACCGCCTTCGCTGTAAAACACATTTGAATAAAAACTTCCATCTTCTTCTTTTTCCCTCACATCGGTCAGGGTGATACGTACGCCACGATTAAGATAAGAAAGTTCGCGTAAGCGGCCTTCCAGTATGTCTTTATTATAAACGGAGGTAATAAAGATTGAATCGTCGGGAAGGAAATGCACTTTGGTACCGGTAGTATCACTTGTGCCGATCTCTCTGACCGGGTACTGGGGTACACCGATCTTATATTCCTGCTCGTATCTTTTCCCGTCACGGTTTACCGTTACTTTCAGGTCCTTACTCAATGCATTCACACAACTAACACCCACGCCATGTAGACCCCCGGAAACTTTATAGGAGCCTTTGTCGAACTTACCACCGGCATGCAGCACGGTCATTACCACTTCCAAAGCAGAACGTTTCTCCTTTGTATGCATGGCTGTAGGAATGCCGCGGCCATCATCTTCCACGGTGATGGAATTATCCTCGTGAATGGTAACGAAAATGTTCTTACAGTAACCGGCAAGTGCTTCATCTATCGAGTTGTCAACTACCTCATAAACGAGGTGATGCAAACCTTTGACACCGATATCCCCAATATACATTGCAGGGCGTTTGCGCACCGCTTCCAATCCTTCCAAAACCTGAATACTGTCCGCACCGTAACCGCCGGATAATACGGGGGCTTTTTCTGTTGTTTCTGTACTCATAAAAAGAGCAATTCCTCCATTAAAAAAAGTGAAAAATAAATACCCACAAATGTACGGAAAATAAAGGGGTTGCGGGTGTTTTTAAACCCTAAGGAAAGGCCATTTTTATGCACTTTTTAGCAAGGTTTTTTTGATCCCGGATATTGGATTGAGTGATATTGGATACATGCTGCGGGGGGAGCGTTTTTCATAAACAGCTCGCCCCTGAAAATCCTATATCTTCTATCCAAAATCCCGTATCTGGAGGGTCACTATCGCTTTACGATCTGCGCCACCAAATCCGCCTCCGTTGCCACCTTATTGCCAACGTAAACGGTTCCTTTCATTTCGCAGATACCCCGGCGTATGGGGGCAGAGAGTTCCATTTTCAGCAACATCGTATCGCCGGGCCTGACCATTTGTTTGAATTTGCAGTTGTCTATTTTGAGAAAATAGGTATTGTATTGTCCCTCACCCGACAGGTTGATGGCCAGGATGCCTCCGCATTGGGCAAGGGCCTCTATCTGTAATACACCGGGCATTACGGGGTTATTGGGGAAGTGTCCCTGGAAGAACCATTCATTAAAAGTGACATTCTTTACACCCACGATCTGCGTATCATTCAATTCGATGATCTTATCTACCAGTAAAAAGGGAAAACGATGCGGCAATTTCTTTTCAATGAATTGCAGGTCGTACACTGGCGGTTGTGAAGGATCATAGATGGGAACGCCTCTTGTATGTTTGTTCTTCTTGATATACTGTTTGATCTTGCGGGCAAATTCAACATTGCTGCTGTGACCAGGCCTGTTGGCAATGATCCTTGCTTTGATGGGGTAGCCGATCAACGCAAGATCACCTACTATATCCAATAGTTTGTGACGGGCCGGTTCATTCGGAAAACGGAGGTCCAGGTTATTCAGGTATCCTTCGCTCTTTACTTCGATCTTATCTTTTTTGAAGATCTTCTTAAGACGGTCCATTTCTTTATCATCAACCTGTTTGTCTACGATCACGATGGCATTATTCACATCTCCGCCTTTGATCAGGTTATTGTCGAGCAACATTTCCAGCTCGTGCAGGAATACAAATGTGCGGCTGATGGCGATATGTTCCTTGAATTCGCTCATCTTTCTCAATTGGGCATGCTGTGTGCCTAATACGGGAGAATTAAAATCGATCAGGGTGGTGATCTGGTATTCCACGGCAGGCATGGCTACCATTTCCACTCTTTTCACTTCATCGTAATGATAGATGTTCTCATCAATGCTGTACCAGATCTTGGCAGCGTCCTGTTCTATCACTTCGGCTTCTTCGATCAATTCCACGAAAGGAAAAGCGCTTCCGTCCATGATAGGTATTTCAGGGCCGTTTATTTCGATCAGGCAATTATCAATGCCCATTCCAACCAGGGCGGCGAGGATATGTTCTACTGTGCTGATCCTGGCGCCATTACTTTCCAATGTTGTTCCCCTGCTTGTATCTGTAACCAGGTCGCAATCGGCTTTGATCACAGGTTGATTGGGAAGATCGATACGCTGGAATTGCAGGCCAAACCCGGCATTAGCCGGTTTTAAAGTCATATCTGCCAGGATGCCGGTATGTAACCCGGTTCCGGATATGCTCACTGCTGACTTTAATGTATGCTGTTTATCAGGGTTGAAATTGGAATTCATTGATTTTTTTTAAGCCGGGCAAAGATACAATTCGGGCGCAGAATAGAGTCTCTCTTTAATGGCTAAATAAATCAGTTGTTTTTAGTTGAAATAACTGCCACTGGATTGATGAATTGACTCACTAAAGATGTTTTATACACGGAATCACGGGGGATTTTTCTTTCTATTTATACAGGATTGTATTTCTGAATTCGTTTAAAATTCAAGTTCGGGATAAGGAGGCAGGGAATAGTTCTAAAGCTCGAATTATTCCCTGCCTCCTTATTTTGAGAGTTTCTAGTTGGTATGTTTAAATGAAGAGTTAATTGCAAAAAAAATGAACGATCACCCGTGATTCCGTGTAAAAACAACTATAAGACTGCACTATCCCCCAAAAAATTACACACTTGTCTTCTCTTCAAGAAGCTGCCTCACCAACTCTTCCAGCTGCTTTACCCTTTTTTCAAGTTCCGGCAATTTGCGGCTGGCTGCCTGGCTGCGCAATGAAGCGGTATAATCAAATGCCGGAGACCCGGTAACTGATTTTCCGGGTTCAACTGATTTAGTGACCCCGCTTTGTGCATTTACTTTTGATCCGTCACCTAATTGGATATGTCCAACAATGCCGGCCTGCCCCCCGATCATCACACCATTACCCACCTTGGTACTGCCACTGATGCCGGCCTGAGCGGCAATAACGGTGCTGCTTCCTATTTCAGCATTATGACCTACCTGTATCAGGTTATCAAGTTTTGCGCCCTTCCGGATGATTGTAGAACCCATCGTGGCGCGGTCAATGGTAGCATTGGCGCCGAGTTCCACATTATCTTCAATAATCACATTGCCGATCTGTGGTATTTTCTTGAGGCTGCCATCAGCCATGGGTGCAAATCCGAATCCATCGCTTCCAACCACCGCGCCAGCCTGGATGATCACATTATTGCCTAACTGGCAATCGTGATAAATTTTTGCACCGGGATGAATAATACAGTTATCCCCGATCACTACATTATTACCGATATACACATTCGGATACACTTTTGTATTATTGCCCAACTTCACCTGCTCCCCGATATAGGAGAATGCGCCGATGAAAACATTCTCTCCGTACGTTGCGGTTTTTGCAATATAGCTGGGTTCCTGCACCCCATTCATCTGCTGCTGGATGATCTCCTGGTATTTGCTCAGTAATATGGCAAAAGCGGAGTAAGCGTTTTCTACCCGGATAAGCGTTGCCTGTACGGGTTGTTTTAGTTCATAGTCACTGCCAATAATGATGGCCGATGCGTTCGTGGTATATAAAAAATCTTCGTATTTGGGATTGGAAAAAAAAGTCAGCTCGCCTTTTTTGGCTTCCTCGATCTTGCCGAATGAACCGATCAATACATGGGGGTCGCCTTCTACTTTACCATTGATAAGTAAGGCTATTTGCGAGGCAGGAAAGGTCATGTTTTTTTAGCTTTGATTTATGAGGGCCAATTGCTAATACCATTGTATCAAATCGTTCGGCAGGTATTATCGCATATAACAAAAATAATGTTTTTTAACCTGTGTATTAAGGTGCTGGTGGATCAGCGCATTGTCGACTTTTGAAATATCTTTTACTGCTCCGTCCTTGAATAAAATATTGATGCGCTCATCCCTTGGATCATATATCGTGTTTGTTGCTTCACCTGTAAAAACGAAATAATGCACGTCATCTTCACTGATCCCCAAATTCATGGCCACTTCTTTTCTTTTGGCATTAACCAAGGTCTCAGGAAATGGTTCGGCCTGTAGCTTCACTTTCAGCAATTTTCGTTCCACTAAAGAACGACAAAGTAAGGCCAATATTTTATCGGGATGGTGACACCAGTTCTTGATCGTTGCCATTACATCATGGTCATCAAGCCTGCAGAAGGTTTCCAGATTTTCTTCAATTGGAACACTCTCGTTAATCTTTTGTAAAAAAAAGTTGAGTTCATTTGATGCGGCAATAACCTGCTGCCCCCGGGCGATAAGCTCCTTTGCCCTGCGTATACTATTTACCAGCATCATTTCAGCGCCCAGCACCGTTTTGTGCAGGTATACCTGCCAGTACATCAGTCGTCGCGACACCAGGAATTTTTCTATGGAATAGATCGCTTTTTCTTCAACCATCAGTTCACCATCTTTTACTGTCAGCATTTTGATGATACGATCATAACCAATCACACCCTCTGCCACACCCGTAAAAAAACTATCCCGGTTCAGGTAATCCATTCTGTCCACATCCAACTGACCGGATACCAACTGGTGCAGGAATTTCTTTGGGTATTTATTGGTGAAAATAGCAATGGCCGTATCCAGTTGACCGCTGAACTCTTCATTTAGTTTTTTCATCAGCAGGATCGAGATCGTTTCATGATGCACATTGATCAACTCATTTTCGAGCGCATGTGAAAAAGGGCCATGTCCGATGTCGTGCAACAGGATAGCCAGTTTGGCGCCCAGTTCTTCCTCCGCCGTGATTTCGATGCCTTTGCTTTTTAATTCACTCAGCGCATTGCACATCAGGTGATAAGCGCCCAATGAATGATGAAGCCGTGAATGAACGGCGCCCGGATAGACCAGGTATGCGAAAGCCATCTGGTTGATATTCCGCAGGCGTTGATAAAAAGGATGGGAAATGATTTGCAGAATAAGCGGGTGATCAATCGTAATAAAACCATATACTGGGTCGTTCACGATCTTACGTACTTCAGGCATTGTTGCGTTTTTGTTAAAGGCCCGGTCCGGGCAGACGGCAAAACTACAAATGCTGAAGTGAAAAAGCTATTTTTGAAGGATTGGCGTTATTTGGCGGGTTAGTGCTTTTAACCCGGTTAATTAAAAATGCAAAATTGAAGTCCGACAGGTTGTGAGAACTGTTTTAATGTTCTGAGTTTTGTAGTAAGAATGGAACCAGCAATATGAATTGTTTAAACGAATAGATCAATAGCCTTTTATGAAAAAAATCATCATTTGTATCAGTATTGCTTTTCTGGGGTTACTGCCAGGTTTGACTGTTACGGCGCAACAAACGGAACAAAAATTCGTGCAGGAGTTGAAATACCTTTTATACCTGCCCGATAATTATGTAAATGATACTATGCAAAGATGGCCATTGGTATTGTTTCTTCATGGATCGGGTGAAAGCGGTACCGATATCCAGAAAGTAAAAGTGCATGGCCCCCCAAAATTGGTTGAACAGGGAAAGAAGTTTCCTTTTATACTGATATCACCCCAGGCAACCGAAGGCTGGAAACCTGCACAGTTAATAGGACTGATCAGGGATATAAAGAAAAAATACAGGATCGATAATGACCGGGTGTATGCAGCCGGTCTGAGCATGGGAGGATTTGGCAGTTGGGCACTGGCAACCGAATACCCGGACGAATTTGCCGCTATCGCGCCAATATGTGGAGGTGGGGATTCGAGCAAAGCCTGGATAATGCGAAAGGTCGCTGTCTGGTGCTTTCATGGCGCAAAAGATAATGTAGTGCCATTAACAAGTTCTGAAAAGATGGTCAATGCACTGAAGAGATATAACCCATCGGTCAGGTTCACGGTTTACCCGGAAGCTAATCATGATAGCTGGACCGAAACATACAATAACGAAGAGTTTTATCAGTGGTTACTGGCACAAAAAAAGTTCAGGTATAAACAAACTACAATACGGCCGGCATTGTTGAATCAATATGCAGGTACTTACCTGAGAGACAATAAGGACACGATAACATTAACAGTAAAAGGAAATGTGCTGGAAACGATCCTGCCGGGTAACCGGGTGATGGAAGTAAAACCAGCATCGGACAATCTGTTTTTCTTTGATGAAAACGCTCCGGAGGATATCAGGTTTACCAGGAACGCTGCAGGTAAAGTAGATGGGCTGGAGGTCTGGGGAAGAGAGCGGGTAAGACTGAAAAGGATTGCGATAAAAAAGAATTAATAATACGTTTTAAAAATTAATAAATAACGAACGCTAAAATCAACACATGGCCTTAGCAAAAATTATCTGGGTAGATGATGAGATCGAAAGCCTCCAATCACAAAAATTGTTTTTGGAAGGTAAGGGGTACGAGGTACAGACCTTTACCAATGGCTTTGATGCGATAGATTACGTAAAAGAAAACATGGTAGACGTAGTGCTGATAGATGAGAGCATGCCTGGCATCACCGGACTGGAGACCTTGGCCAAGATCAAAGAAATCAACCAGGCATTGCCTGTGGTATTGATCACGAAAAATGAAACAGAAAACCTGATGAACGAAGCAATTGGATCACAGATCAGCGATTACCTGATCAAGCCGGTGAATCCAAACCAGGTTTGGCTTAGTTTAAAAAAGATCATCGATAATAAAAGACTGGTGGCGGAAAAAACCACTACTTCCTACCAGCAACAGTTTCGCCATCTGTTTATGGCGCTCAATAGCAATCCCGATCATAATGAGTGGATGGAAATCTACCGCAAGCTCGTTTATTGGGAATTGGAGATGCAAAAAAGCGACAGTCCTGAAATGCAGGAAGTGCTGCAAAGCCAGAAAAGCGAAGCGAATACCGAGTTCTTTAAGTTTGTGTCGAGAAATTATGCCAAATGGGTAGGGCCAAAAAGTACAGAAGGCCCGGTAATGAGCCACTCTCTCTTTAAGTCCAAAGTAATACCACAACTGGAAAAAGGAGTGCCTTTATTCTTTGTGCTGATCGATAATCTTCGTTTCGATCAATGGAAGGCAATACAGCCGATTTTTGCAGAGAGTTTTCGGATCACAGAAGAAGAAAGTTTTTACAGCATTCTGCCTACAGCTACACAATATTGCCGCAACGCCATCTTTGCGGGAATGATGCCGATCGATATCGAAAAACAATTCCCCAATCAATGGAAGAATGATGAAGAGGAGGGAGGGAAAAATTTATATGAAGAAGAATTTTTCCGTGCACAATTGAAAAGGCTGGGAAAAGGAGACTTGAAAGCTTCCTATACAAAAGTACTGAACAATCATGCGGGTCTTGATCTGGTCAATAATATCCACAACCTGATGAACAACGATCTGAATGTGATCGTTTATAATTTTGTGGATATGCTCAGTCACGCACGTACGGAGATGGAGGTATTGAAAGAACTGGCCGGTGATGAAATGAGTTATCGTAGTATTACCACCAGTTGGTTCGAACATTCACCATTGCACCAGGCATTAAAAAAAGTGGCGGATAAAAATATCCGGATCGTACTGGCCACAGACCATGGTAGTGTAAGAGTAAAAACGCCGGTTAAAGTAATAGGCGATAAACTTACAACAACTAATCTCCGGTATAAACATGGCCGTAACCTGAATTATGAAGCAAAGGAAGTACTGGCCTACCGCGAACCTAAAGACATAAGCCTGCCTTCACCCGCCATTAATTCATCATTCATTTTTGCAAAAGAAGACAGTTTTCTGTGTTATCCCAACAACTATAACCATTATGTGAATTACTACCGCAATACATTTCAGCATGGAGGCGTAAGCCTGGAAGAAATGATCGTACCGGTTATTAAAATGCAAAGCAAGTAAATACAGGTTCAGGGAGCCCCGAACTTTGAAACAGGAATATCCTAACATTTGTGGAAAAGTAATAAACCGAAAAAATTTATCTGCTGTAGCTTCGCAATGATGAAAATTTAAAATGGCTGATTCACCGGCTGCTTCTGCGGATGGGTTGGAGCATTGTTTTTAATTTTTATTTTTTTAAGTCGACTTTATTATGAAGTATACGCAGAATACACTCGATAAACTGGAAAATGTGACAGAGCAGGCAGGTTATGTACTACGCTATGAAAGGGGTACTTTTCAAAGCGGCTATTGTATCCTCGAAGAGAAGAAGGTCATTGTGCTGAATAAATTCCTGCAGACTGAGGGTCGTATCAATACAATGGTGGACCTGATTCCGCAGCTGGACATCAATACAGACCTGCTTGCAGATGATTCTAAAAAACTTTATCTCGAAATTATCTCCAGGCTGGCAACAGAAGACGAAAAGCAATAGACTTTTTCATTTCATATTTTACTGTCAGAATTTTACATTTGCCGGGTGTCTTATCCTCCATTAAAAATAACTTTTCTGGGAACCGGTACCAGCAGCGGTGTACCCATGATCGGCTGCGACTGTGAAGTATGTACTTCTACCGACAAGAAAGACAAACGGCTTCGCTCCAGTATTCTAGTACAGTCGGAGAAAACCACCCTGGTGGTAGATACAGGACCTGACTTTCGCTACCAGATGCTCAGGGAACATATCAAACATCTCGATGCAGTACTTTTTACCCATCCTCATAAAGATCACCTGGCAGGGCTGGATGATATCAGGGCATTTAATTTTTTCAGTCATCAGCCGATGAATATCTATGCAGATGCATTGACCGAAGAAGCAGTGCGTAGAGACTTTTATTACGCGTTTTCCGATACAAAATACCCTGGACTTCCCGAACTGGCGATGAACACTATCACGCTGGAGCCTTTTACGGTAGGCGATATCCCCGTTATTCCCATATTGGTCTGGCATTTGAAGATGCCGGTAATGGCCTATCGCTTTGGATCATTTACCTATATTACCGATGCCAACCGCATCGAAGAAAAAGAAAGGGACAAAATCAGGGGCAGCCAGGTGATGGTCGTAAATGCATTGCGCAAACAACCCCATATTTCCCATTTCAGCCTTGGAGAGGCCATTGAGTTGGTACAGGAACTGCAAATACCACAAGCTTATTTCACCCATATTTCCCATCAATTGGGTTTGCATGCGGATGTGGAGACAGGTTTGCCAACAGGGATGCACCTCGCTTATGACAGGCTTGTCTTAGATCTTTAAGAAAGCAGCTATATGTAAGTCGCAAAAGCTATTCAGCCTGTCCAAAAAAATCAGCCTCGGTGAATATTATTCGGTGGAAATCGACTCGTTAAAAAACATAAAAATCGTGTTTTTTAACGTTGGGGGTCTAAAGCATGGTATTTACATTCGTATAGTAAGTCCATCAAACCTAATCACCATGTTTCGCTTTTGGAAAAATCTATTCTTCTGCAGCCTGCTTATTGTGATAGTTGGCTTTTATTGTTTTCAAAAAGCTGAGCCGGATTATGAGCGATATATCCTGAGTAAATATGATGGACTTTATCAGGAGATAATTGGCGGTTTAATATTTATTATTTTACTAATTGTTATACTAAGACCTTCTATTGCCATTTCTCCAGAGATTGCCGAATTACCAGCAAATGATGATGAACCTCAGCATTTGCGAATTAAAATTGTTAACTATTCAATCTTCAAAGCTTATGACATACAAATCAATGTTTATCATAAAGAGAGGACCAATGTAAGCGGTCCGGATATTACTTCTTCCTTAATAGGAACCTATGAAACATACAAAGTTGGTATTCCATACCTGGAGTCTGGTTTTTTGGCCTCTATGGAAAAGGAAAAAACAAATGCCGCGCAATTTCGCCTGTCAAAAATGTTGGCCCAGGGAATAGATATGAAAAAACTATTGGGAAGGACCAACTCCTATGTGGAGGTTCATGTAATAGTCAGACACGGGTTAAGTGGTATAAAAGCCAATTTTGTTAAAAAATTTCATAATACAACTTTCATAAAATCAGGATACTATGCTCATGGATTTAATATCAACATAAAAACCTGACAATACACACCCCTCTATATCCAATTTTTTTTTACCTTTCAACTGATTTATATAAGGCAGAGAAAAAGCATCAGGAGAAAATCATTGTTTAACCTTAAATAAGAAATCATGAAAAAAGACATCATTGTTTAAATTTTAAAGAATAACCCAATCTTATTCGAAAGCCCCCTAAAAACTAAGGGGGTTTTGCATTCTCCGTAAAAGTTGATTGTATTTAAATTTCCGCTTCTCTACTCCGGGCCTGCCATTTTAAAACTTTTCTTACTGTACTTATGCCGGATCCCGAATTCAAAAACTTATGTTTTTCCTTGATTTTCAATAGAGTAAAGCCTCGATTAGTAAAAACTAACAGATGTTAGTAACTTTCCTCCGGCTTCTATATGCTTGCCTTGAAAAATAGTATTACTTTGTTATGCCTTTAACGATTGCTGTTTGCTTATCAAACCCGGAATAGAGCCCCGGGTTTGGCCAGTGTGCCATCCCAATCCCGGTTTCGATCGAGATTAGTGGTGGCACATCTTTTTAAATTAAACCCTAATAACGATTATGAATTTCGAGGTTCCCGAATTGACCCGGCAGGTGGCACATACTGCAAGGGATTTTGCCCAACAATATATCAAACCACATGTGATGAAATGGGATGAGTCCCAGGAATTTCCTATTGCTGTTTTTAAAGAGATGGGAAAGCTGGGAATGATGGGGGTATTGGTTCCTGAAGAATATGGTGGTAGCGGATTCAGCTATTTTGAATACAAAACAGTAATAGAAGAAGTGGCCAAAGTATGTGGCTCCATTGGTCTTAGCCTGGCTGCACATAACTCACTTTGCACTGGTCATATTTTGAGCTTTGGTAATGAAGCACAAAAAAAGAAATACCTGCCCAAACTTGCTACCGCAGAATGGCTGGGAGCTTGGGGTCTTACAGAAGCAAACACCGGTAGTGATGCAGGTAACATGCGATGTACCGCGGTAAAAGATGGAAATGACTGGATCATCAATGGCACCAAGAACTGGATCACCCATGGCATTAGTGGTGATGTGGCAGTAGTGGTATGTCGCACCGGTGAACCTCGGACTAAAAATAATTCAACCGCATTTATAGTAGAAAGAGGAACAAAAGGATTTAGTGGCGGAAAAAAAGAAAATAAACTGGGCATGCGCGCAAGCGAAACAGCCGAAATGATTTTTGACAATTGCCGTATTCCGGATGAGCAACGTTTAGGAGACGTGGGCGATGGTTTCAAACAAGCTATGAAAGTACTGGACGGCGGAAGGATCTCTATCGCTTCTCTCTCATTGGGCATTGCGAAAGGAGCTTATGAGGCAGCTCTTCAATATTCACAGGAGCGTTACCAGTTTGATAAACCGATCTCCAGTTTCCAGGGTATATCTTTTAAACTGGCGGATATGGCCACAGAGATTGCAGCGGCAGACCTGTTGACCATGCAGGCCTGTGATCTGAAGAACCGCAAACAACCCATGACAAAAGAAGCGGCCATGGCAAAATATTATGCCAGTGAAGTAGCAGTAAGAGCGGCCAATGATGCAGTACAGGTATTTGGGGGATATGGCTATACCAAAGACTTTCCGGTAGAGAAATTTTACCGTGATGCAAAACTCTGTACGATCGGGGAGGGGACAAGCGAAATACAAAAACTCGTCATCTCAAGAGAAGTATTACGATAGTCAGAGAGTAGCTAATTGTAAGCAAAAACAATAAAAAGAGGAGGGTAAAATAATATCATTTTACCCTCCTCTTTTTTATGACCTCAAACATCAAAGTATCTCTTTCACTCCTTCCCTCCTTCATGCTCTTAGCTTATTTACCGTCATTTAACGGAAAGACATGTTTAGATAACGGGTTGCTTCCTCATTTTTTTAGTGATACTTTTGGGTCTTCCATAACCATTTTTTAAAATAATTACTTATGAAAAGGACTCTATTTACTGCAGTCGTCGTGTTCGCTTGTTGCTCACTCTATTCCTGCCGGGACCAGGAACCGCCAAAACATGAATGTCCGACCAATTGTAAAGACTATACCGGTGTAGAAATGAAAGGACTCATCGATGCCTCCGTTGCTTATGATATCGCCAACGCTTACAAGGGTGACAAAAGCAAAGCTGTAATTGATGGTACAGGCCAGGAAGATGCGACTTCGATCTGGTTCAGTCTCGAAACGCTGAAACAATATATCTGGAAAATAGAGAATGAGATGCAAAAAAAGAAAATGAATGCAGATTCGTTGAATTTGGGTATCCGGATCTACTATGCAAAATACCCGGATGCAGCAACGATGAAAAGACTGGGATTCAAAACAGAATATGCATTGCATCACACTACCTTTCTGGTAGCTACATACAAAGGGAAAAATAATAATATCGATTTTGACCCATGGAATATGGGCAGCGATGCGGTGAGACCAACTCCGCTAAAAGAAATACTCGAGAACTATAAAAAGAACCAGGCAACCAAAGCTGCAGCAGCAGGTGCTGGCGGACAAGGGGGAGGCGGTGGAGTACTGAACCAGGGAGATCTGAAGCCGCCACCAGCAGGAGACGGATATGAGTTTCCGCAAACAGATAATTAATGCAGGTTGTTAGTTTATATCAGGTTGAATTCAAAATAGATCAGCCTCTTAAGTTAACTAGTAAACGCTACTATGGATGAATTTGACTGGATCAGGCTTGGGTTAAATTTTTTCGAGTTACTGGCCTGTGTCACTGGATTTATTTACTGGAAGAAGATCAGGCATACATTCTGGAAATGGTTCCCGTTCTATCTACTGGCAATAATATGCGTTGAACTGACAGGAAAATTCCTGCCAAGAGGTCCCAACGTCCTTGTATATAGTTATGTGGGCATACCATTGCAGTTCCTGTTCTATTTCTGGTTATTCTTTAAATATTTTGAACATTCAAAAGAACGTAAATGGCCATTGATAGGAATGGTCATTTACATTCTTGGATGGCTGACGGAGATATTTTTTTTAGAAGGGATCAGGTCTGGTTTTTTTTCGTTTTCATATATGTGTGGTAACGTGATCCTCTCCATCCTTGTACTCCTGTTCTTTATCCGGTTTATCAATAGCGATAAAGTACTGGAGTATCGTTCAGATATGATGTTTTGGGTGTGTTGTGGGTTGTTGATCTTTTTTCTCGGATCCTTACCGCTATATGGACTATGGAATACGCTTGCGGCAGGTTTTTTTAAAATCTTCAATGTTTATTGGAAGGTGCATATGGTCTTTGATTATATCATGTATATCTGTTTTTCAATCGCATTTATATGGGGCAAACCGAAATCATAACCTTTATTGTCCTGGTAAATATCATCCTGCTGATCTTTATTTTCGGGATCATTGTATTCGTTTTCCAGTACCGGAAAAGAAAAGTCATTTATGAAAAAGAAAAAGCGCTGATCGAACAACAGCATCGTGCGGAAATACTGAATACCCAATTAAAAATACAGCTGCAAACCATGCAATTCATTGGCCGGGAGATTCATGATAGCGTGGCGCAAAAACTCACACTTGCTTCTATTTATTCCCAGAAACTGGAATTCGAGAACCAGGTGCCCGGCATTTCACAAAAACTCACGCGCATTAGCGGTATTCTCAACGACTCGCTCACCGAACTCCGCGATCTTTCAAAAACACTTACCGATAACAGGGTACAGGATACCGAACTGGTCGTATTGTTAAGCACCGAATGTGAGCGGGTGAATGACACCGGGATCTGCAAAGCCGTTCTCACTTCGGCATTTGATCAGAAAATAAGCGTCACGGTAAAAAGTTTTCTCTTGCGCATTGTACAGGAATTTATCCAAAACAGCCTTAAACATGCCCAATGTAACCGGATCAATATCTACCTGGAAAGTAATTCCGATGGCCTTTTGCTGAAAGCAAGCGACGATGGCAAAGGTTTTGACAGTACTAACACGGATTTTAAGGGGATCGGGTTGAATAATATGAAAAGACGTATCCACCTGATCGGGGGAATATTTAATTTGCAGAGCGAACCGGGAAAAGGAACGACCCTGGAATTATCTATTTCGAAAGAAAAGCTACTGGCTGAATAAATATGCCCCATTCTATTGTAATAGTTGATGATCACTTGCTCATTGCAAAAGCAATTACTTCAATCATTGACCAGTTCAGTGATTTCCATGTATTATACGAATGTGAGAATGGCCGTCTCATGATAGAAAAGTTCGCGCAAAAAGCCAGTATACCCGATGTTGTGCTGCTTGATATCTCCATGCCGGAAATGGATGGTTTTGAAACTGCTACCTGGATAAAAAAAAATCATCCCGAAGTCATGATCATGGCGCTTACCATGCAAAATGATGATGATTCATTGATCAGGATGATCAAATGCGGGGCCAAAGGATATTTGCATAAGAATGTACATCCCGGGGAACTGGAGAAAGCACTGGAATCATTAGTAACAAAAGGTTTCTACTATCCCGACTGGGCTGCCAGCCGTATTTTATTTAATATGGCCAATGCCGGCGAACCTCGCCAGGACGGCATCGCTCTGAGTGAAAGAGAAAAAGAATTCCTGGAATATGCCTGCACAGAACTTACCTATAAAGAGATCGGCGAAAAAATGTACTGCAGTCCCCGTACAGTAGAAAGCTACCGCGATGGATTATTTATAAAACTC
Source organism: uncultured Terrimonas sp. (assembly GCA_964528095.1). Classification (GTDB taxonomy): domain Bacteria; phylum Bacteroidota; class Bacteroidia; order Chitinophagales; family Chitinophagaceae; genus CAZGSG01. The sequence continues at coordinate 26,968 of CAZGSG010000011.1, read as the reverse complement.
GGCGTGAGAACCCGGGTAGCACTGGCTTTGTATGCGGTGAAAATCGGCCTCTTCAAACTATAATGAGTAATTCAAAATTAAAAAGTCAAAATTCAAAAATAAGTCGTTTCGATGCCATTATGCATCATCCGCCATTAAATCAAAAAATCACCTTGTTATCAGTCGCTTACTCTGTAAACGACCCATTTTTTAATTTTGACTTTTGAATTTTTCCCATGCCGAGGCAAACAAATTATATCGTTCATGCCGTCCTGCTACTGCTTATTGCGGCGATCAGTTATTCTTTTCTTTCAAAAATTCCATGGAAGGATTGGGATATAATCCAAAATCAAGCATTCTGTACTACTATAATTGACCAGAAAAAGCCGTATAGCGAAGCGGCTAGAACCGGTAAAGATCTTTTTCTAAGTAAATGTGCTTCCTGTCACAATCTTTTGGTAGAAGCAACAGGACCTGGTTTAGCAGGTTTTGAAGAAAGAGGCCCCTGGGCAGATAGAAAAAATGTATATCAATGGATCAATAATCCCGAAGAATTTATGGAAAAGGACCCCTATACAAGAACACTTGAAAAAAAGTATGGATCAATGATGACAGCTTTTCCGGCACTCACAACAACAGAGATAGATGCGATAATTATCTATATCTCGGAAAGTAGAATTCAAAATTAAAAAAAAATAAGTCGTTTCGGTACCATCATACACCACCTGTGGGTAACTCAAAACGTGTCGTTTTTAATGCAGCACATATTACCGCCAGTAAATCAAAAATCACCCTTCTATCAGGCGCTTAGTCTATAAACGACCCATTTTTTAATTTTTAATTTTGACTTTTGAATTTCCCACCCTCAACGCACTTCCTGCATCTCCACCAGCTTCCTGTAAAATCCATTATTGCCCAGCAGTTCATCATGCGTGCCACGCTCTACGATCCTGCCTTTTTGTAAAACAATGATCTCGTCAGCATGACGAATGGTAGAAAGACGGTGAGCGATCACGATACTTGTGCGGTTCTGCATCATGTTATTGATAGCGTCCTGTACCAGGCGTTCGCTTTCTGTATCAAGAGAAGAAGTTGCTTCATCAAGAATAAGTATGGGAGGATTTTTTACTACCGCCCTGGCAATGGTCAGTCGTTGTCTTTCACCGCCGCTTAGTTTAGTACCGCGGTCACCGATGTTTTCGTCATAGCCATTTTCTTTTCGCACGATGAAATCATGTGCATTGGCTACCTTGGCAGCCTGCACCGTTTCATCATAACTGGCGTCTTCTTTTCCTAATTTGATATTGTTGATGATGCTATCATTGAACAGGATCGGTTCCTGTGTTACAATGCTCATCAGGCTGCGAACGGAATGCAGCGAATAATCTTTGATGTTCACCCCGTCGATCAGTACTTCGCCGCTTGTAACATCATGAAACCGCGGTACCAGGTCGGCCAGTGTTGATTTGCCTGCACCGGATGATCCCACCAACGCAATTGTTTTTCCCTTGTGAACGGTAAGGTTGATATTATCCAGTATCAGGGCATCGAAATAGGAGAAACTGACATTGCGGAATTCGATTTTATCGTTGAAGGAAGTAAGTTTTTTCCCGTTCGGATTCGCATCTACCGTAACCGGGGTTGTCAATACTTCTTCGATTCGCTGAATAGCTGCCGATCCCTTTTGCATATTGCTAAAGGAGGTTGACAATGTTTTAACCGGGTTGATGATATTGTAGAATAAAGCCAGGTAAGCGAGGAATAAGGATGGCGAGAGCGCGATTTGTTTACCTAATACCAATTGACCGCCAAACCAAAGGATCCCGACAAATACAAGCACTCCCAGGAACTCCGACATGGGCGAAGCCATATCCCTTTTCCTGCTGATCTTGTTTTTTGCATTCAGCAATTCATCATTGATCTTTCCGAATCTTGATTTAAGCAGGGTCTCTATATTAAAAGCCTTGATCACCCGTAAGCCATTCAGCGTTTCATCAAGTACGGATAAAGACTCGCCATTTTTTATAGCCGCTTCACTTGATTGTTTTTTCAGGGAGCGGGAGATCCGGCCAAGTATAAAACCAATAACGGGAATACAAACAAGTATCGCGATCGTAAGCTGAGGGCTGATATAAAAAAGTACAGCAAAATTGAACAGGATGGTCAACGGATCTCTTACCCAGCCTTCCAGCGCTCCAACGAGCGAAGCTTCCACTTCTGCCACATCATTGGTGGTACGGCTGATAAGATCTCCTTTTCTTTTTTCAGTAAAGTACCCGATCGGCAGCTGCAGTATTTTATTATACAGATCGGAACGAAGCGTATTGACGATCCTGTTTTTCATCGGATTTAATACATAGAAAGACAGGTATAGAAACAGGTTTTTTAAAAAAATGGAAATGACGATAATGATACAGATAATAGCTAAAGCGCCCTTTGGGTCCAGGGAACCCGTCTGGCTGATCAGCAGTTCCCGTACATAAGATGTCAGCGGGTTATCTGCTGTTTTTGGCAGACCCGAGGCATCTCCTTTGAAAATAAGATCAAAAAAGGGAGACAACATTCCAAGTGACACAATGGAGAATAAGATGGAAAGAATGATAAAAACGAAATAGAGGGCAATCTTTCCTTTGAATGCTGCTAAATATGTAAAAATCCTGGAATACTTCCTCATTGATTGTATTAAGCCGTTAAACGCGGCAAAGTAACTAATTTTACACCGTCTGCCGAAGCTTTAAGAAGACCGGCGGTAAAATAACATATATTATGGAAGAAGGTAAAAGACAAAAACAGATAGCCGGCCTGCTCAATGAAGAGATGAATAAGATCTTTCAGCGGCTGGGGCTGGGAATGATAGGAGGGGGAATGGTTTCTATTTCAACGGTAAAAATAACGCCCGACCTGCTGGAGGCGCGATTCTATCTCAGTTTTTTCCAGGTAAAAGACGTGCCGGCAGCTCTTGCAAAAATTGAAGAGCGGCATCACGAGATCAAAAAAGAGCTGGCAGCCAGTGTCCGCCACCAGTTGAGAAGCATACCTGTGTTAAAGTTTTTCCAGGACGATACACTTGATCATGTATTCAAAATGGAGGAGTTGTTTAAAAAGATAAAAGAAGATAAACCCCCTTCTTCTACAGAAGAATAAAACCGGTTCACAGTTCCTGATTTACGGTTCTTAGTTCGCAGTTCCTGGTTCACAGTTCCCGTCCGGAATTTTTTTAATCCCGTCCCTTTTTAAAGAATGCACGAACTCAACACGGGTTCTTGAACCGCGAACACTGAACATCGAACCAGAAACATTGAACCCTGAACCTGAAACACTGAACTCCGAACTTTTAAGATCATGCATTTACTTTTCGCCTGGCGTTACTTTAAAGCAAAAAAATCCACCAATGCGATCAATATCATTTCATGGATCAGTATTGTAGCGATTACTATTGGCACCACGGCGTTGATATTGGTGCTAAGTGTTTTCAATGGTTTTGAAGGCCTGGTCAAATCCCTTTATTCTTCGTTTTATACGGATTTGAAGATCTTCCCTGCATCAGGAAAAGTGATGAATGTAACGGCGGAGCAATTGCAGCTCCTAAAAGGGCTGGCGGGGATTAAAAACTATTCACTTGTTGTTGAGGAAAAAGGATTTTTACAAAATGGGCAAAACCAGTCACTCGTATACCTCAAAGGCGTAGATGAGAATTACCGGGAAGTAGCAGGCATTGCTGATCATATCGTAAAAGGAGAATATAATATTGGCACGGAAAAAAAACCTGCATTGATATTGGGTGGCGGATTGGAGGGTGCCCTGGGCATACAGGCAGAAAGGAATATTTCTATCCTTACTATTTACCTGCCGAGAAAGAACAATAGCGAAACCATCGACCCTCTCAATGATGTAAGCAGTGATTCAATAGCGGAATCCGCGGCCTTTATGATCCAGTCAGATTTTGATAACAAATACGGGATCACCAATATCGATTTTGTAAAAAAAGCATTGCGACTGGGGCCCGATCAGTACAGTGGTGTCGAGATAAGCTTGAACGATCCTGCTAAAGCAGAAGATATAGGCGCGCAGGTAAAAAAAATGTTTGGGAATGATTACCTGGTGCAAACCCGGTACCAGCAAAACCAAAGCCTGTACGCGGTAATGAATATGGAACGATGGATCATTTATGGTGTTCTCTGTCTTATACTCGTAGTGGCAGCATTCAATATGATCGGGGCATTGACCATGCTTGTACTTGAAAAACGGAAGGATATCGGGGTATTGCATGCATTGGGGGGCAACCGGAATTTTATCCTGAAAATATTTTTAACGGAAGGTTTTTTACTGGCTACCATCGGTGGGGGTGTAGGCATGCTGCTTGCATTGCTGATCGCAGTGCTCCAGATCAACTTTCATCTCATTCCACTCAGCGGCGGATCCTTTTTAATAGATTATTTCCCTGTACAACTCCGGTTAATGGATTTCCTGCTGGTAGGAGCTACCGTTTTTCTGATAGCAATCATCGCGTCCATACTTCCGGCAAGAAAAGCCGCAGCACAACAGTTTTCTCTTAAAAGCGAATAGAACGCGGAAGCTTTGTACTCTAATAAAAAAAACCAGGGGTATACCCTGGTTAAATCTATTAAAAAGTCCCAATTTTTTAGAATCCTCAGCCGCGTCACCTATCTCAATAATCTCCGAGGGTTTCCGGCAGTTGTGCCAGTGCCTTGGCGAGTTGCTCGTCGTTTGGCGCCACACCATGCCAGTTATGATCATTTTCCATGAAATCGATGCCTTTTCCCATTATTGTATGCATCATGATCGCGATAGGTTTACCCTGACCCACCAGTGATTTGGCCTTGTCGAGGGTAGCTATCACATCATCCATGTCATTGCCATTCATTTCGAGCGTGGTCCAACCAAAAGCATCAAATTTCTGGCGAATATTACCGAGGCTCATTACCTTGTCGGTAGGGCCGTCTATCTGCTGGCCATTCCAGTCTATTGTAGAAATAAGATTGTCCACTTTGTGGTGGGCCGCGAACATCGCTGCTTCCCAGATCTGCCCTTCATCCAGCTCTCCATCACCATGCAGGGAATAAACGACCCGGGTATCTTTATTTAATTTTTTGCTCAAAGCCGCACCTATGGCCGCGCTCATGCCTTGTCCGAGTGAGCCGCTGGCGATCCGTATGCCTGGCAAATGTTCATGCGTGGCGGGATGGCCCTGCAGGCGGGAATTGATTTTACGGAAAGTAGCCAGTTCTTTTATATCAAAATAGCCGGAACGGGCAAGTACTGAATAAAATACCGGGGAAATATGTCCGTTGGATAGAAAAAATACGTCTTCGTCGTTGGCATTCATATTGAAAGCCGGATCGTGTTTCATTACCTTAAAATAAAGGGCGGTCATAAAGTCCGTACAACCTAAAGACCCGCCGGGATGCCCGCTGCTGGATCCGTGTACCATTCTTACAATATCTCTGCGTACCTGTGTTGCAATTGATTTTAGTTCAGCCATAAATATTTTTGCTTTTAAACTTTTTGTATCTTGTTGCCCCTTAAGAACCGGAATGTGCTGCAAAAGTGCATTCTTTTTATGATAAAAAAGACATTCGCCCTGATTAATCTGCATTGATCCTTGCAACTCAATCAGGTGCGATATTTCCGGGATATTAAATATCTCAACCCGATGAAAGAACTAACTGGTATAAGGCCTATTTTTGTACCGTAAAACCCTGCCAGATGCCTGAAGTCCTTGACGTATTGTTAACTGCCTCTGTTTCGTTCATTATTTCTTTTCTCGCTATTCCGGTTGTATTACAGATAGCTGAACAAAAGAAATTATATGATGTGCCAGATGAAAGAAAAGTTCATACGCATGCAGTGGCTTCCTTAGGTGGTGTAGGCATATTCGGGGGTTTCTTATTATCATCTTTACTTTCCATACAGGGGTACTTAAATCCTGAATTTCAATACTTTTTTGCAGCGGCACTCGTCATTTTCTTTTTGGGGCTAAAAGATGATCTTGTGGTATTATCTGCCAGTAAAAAATTCCTGGGCCAGGTAATCGCCGCATCCATTTTGATTCATTTAGGGGGCATCCGCCTCGATAGCATGCATGGCCTGTTTGGTTTTGAACAACTGCCGGAAGCATTCGCCCTGTCCCTGTCTTATCTTACTATCATTGTCGTTATTAATTCATTTAACCTGATCGATGGAATAGATGGTCTTGCAGCAAGCCTGGGCATTCTTACCATGCTCATATTCGGTACCTATTTTTATATGATCGACTATCATGCGTATGCCCTCCTGGCGTATGCACTGGCCGGTAGCCTGGTTGCGTTCCTCATCTTCAATCATCACCCCGCCAAGATATTTATGGGCGATTCGGGCTCATTGATGATCGGGCTTGTGAATGCTATCCTTGTTATAAAATTTATTAATGTTGCCAGCGACCCTAAAGTGGCAGTATATATTCCATCAGCAGCAGCTATCGGATTTTCTATCCTGATCGTTCCCCTCCTGGATACCCTGCGGGTGTTTGCAATCCGGATCTACAATGGCAGATCGCCATTTACGCCTGATCGTAACCATATTCATCACCTCCTGCTCAACTGGGGCTTTGGTCATGCTGCAGTTACGCTGATCTGCGTAAGTATCAATATCGGTTTTGTCGTATTCGCCTATACTACCCGTTCTATGGGATCTACCTATCTTTTACTGGCAATGCTCGCGCTGTCTTTTGCCGGTATCGGCGTACTGTATTATCGCCGGCCCAGACGCACATTGGTAGTAGCCAAAAGTCATCACAGTCCAACTGCAGAACTAAAGGCTACCTCAAAAGTTGTTACACTGACCCAGGAAGCAGTCGTGCTTGATCAGAAATCATAACAGGAATAAAGCCGGATCCGATAATTGTCGGGTAAAATAACCCCCTTTCATTAGCTTTGCTTTTCTCAAAAAAGAGTATATGACAGAAGATATTGCGTCCATTATTGTATCGACAGAGGATAATATGGAAAAAGCCATCAATCACCTGGAGGCTGAACTACAGAAAATAAGGGCAGGTAAGGCCAACCCGCAAATGCTGGATGGCATTGTGGTGGATTATTATGGATCGCCTATGCCTATTAACCAGGTATCGAATATCAGTGCTGTGGATGCCCGCACCCTAACCATACAGCCCTGGGAAAAAAATATGCTGCAGCCCATTGAAAGAGCCATCATTAATTCAAATATGGGGATCAATCCACAGAATGATGGCGTGCTGATCAGGATGTTCCTGCCACCATTGACAGAAGAACGCCGGAGAGAGCTGGTAAAACGTTGCCTTGCGGAAGGAGAACAATCAAAAGTCGCCATCCGCAATATCCGCAGGGATGGCATAGAAGGCATAAAAAAATTACAGAAAAATGGCCTTAGCGAAGACGCGGCGAAAGATGCCGAGGCAAGCGTACAACAGGTAACAGATAAATTTATTTCTGTAATCGAAAAACACCTGGCGCAAAAGGAAAAAGAAATAATGTCTGTTTAATTAAAAATTAAAAAGTCAACATTCAAAAATATACTCCGCATGTTGGGGTTTGTTTTTGAATGTTGACTTTTCTGTTTGCCAGATAAAAATTCAACGTACACTCCGGATATCGGAGGCTGTTTTTTAATTTTTAATTTTGACTTTTGAATTTCTATTTGCCAGGTACACACCGGAGAGAATAATTGCCAGCGCGATCACCTGTAGCCATGTCAGTTTTTCATTAAACACAAGTCCCCAGCCAATAGCCACGAAGGGAATGCCATATGCAACCAGGGAAGCAAACAAAGCTCCCGCCCGTTGTACCAGCACATAGAATAATAAAGTGGCAATAGAACTGCCAACTATTCCGAGTAATACAGAAGCTATCACCGACCAGCGTATCGTAGCATCGGTAAAATCTAACTGGAAAAAATCCTGTTGCCATAATATCAATCCGGTAGGCAGTGCCAGCAGGGCAAGGGAAACCGACACGGCATGTAGCGAATTCACCTCCTTGAGATGATGACTTACAATATTTACATTTAATCCATAAGAGATCGTGGCCAGCAGCACCAGAAAAGAATAGCCCAGGTTGTCGAGACTGATCTCCTTATGCGCAAATGTCAATATACAAAGCCCTCCAAAGCCAACAAGCACGCCTGCCAGTTGCTGTGTTTTTATGCGGTCACGGAAAAATAATATGCCCAGTATAACCACACAGAGGGGTGTCAGCGAATTGAGAATACCCACCAGTGAACTATCCAGCTTCAGAATGGCGGTTGCAAATAAAAATGCGGGGATGAGATTACCGGTAAGCCCGATAAGGAAGATCAGGCCGATCTTTTTTTTAGGCAATTTCCGGAAATACAGAACGGCAAAAGGCATAAAAACAAGGCTTGCCGAAAAAATGCGTAATCCTGCAATCTGTGGCGCGGTGAGCCCTTCTTTACTTATCTTCATTAGTATAAAAGAACTGCCCCATATAAAACAAAGCAGGATGAAAAGAATCCAGCTGATGAATTTATTATTCATAAAGAAGAAGTTAAAGATCACAAATCAAAATGAGACTGTATTAAATTATTTATATTGTATTTAGTTAATCAATACTATCGTTATGAGCAGAATTAAACTGGGTAAAATAGACCAACGTGCACCGGAAGGAACAAATAAGCAGGCCACCAAAGAAGAAACAACAGAGATCATTGCCGAGCTGAACGAATTACAAAATCTTTTGTATGCCGAAGGCAAGCACAGTATACTCATTATTCTGCAGGGCATGGACGCGAGCGGCAAGGATGGGGTGATCAGGAATGTAATGGGGCATATGAATCCACAGGGCGTAATGGTCAAATCGTTCAAAGCTCCCACGGCAGAAGAACTATCGCATGATTTTTTATGGCGGATACATATGCATGCCCCCAGTAAGGGAATGATCCAGATATTCAATCGGTCACAATATGAAGATATACTGGTGACAAGGGTACACAAATGGTGTGATGATGAGCTCGCTAAAAAAAGGATCAGGGCTATCAATGAATTTGAGAAACAGTTACTGGAGCATAATAATACCCATATCTTAAAATTCTACCTGCATATTTCCAGGAAAGAGCAGCAGGAAAGACTCGATGAAAGACTGAATGATCCTACCAAAATGTGGAAATTCAACAAGAATGATTTTGAAGAGGCCAAACTCTGGGATAACTATATGGAAATGTATGAGGAATGTTTTGAATATTGTAATGAGCCTGAATGGACTATCGTGCCCGCTGATCAAAATTGGTACAAAGAGTATATTATTGCTAAAGCATTGCGGGATCTGATGAAAGGGCTCAAAATGAAGTTCCCGGAAATGAAAAAAGACTAGAAAGCCCCTATATTAATGATTTCATCATTCCTTAAAGGGATCCGGTTTACGAAATATTTTATCTTAACGTGTTTTACCTAACCTAAAAACAATAATTATGGGAATGCTTAAAGAATTTAAAGACTTCGCCTTAAAAGGTAATGTTGTAGACCTGGCCGTAGCAGTGATCATTGGCGCGGCGTTCGGTACTATCGTTTCATCTCTGGTGGATGATGTTATTACCCCATTGTTACTCACTCCTGCCCTTAAAGCGGCAAATGCCGAAAACCTGGATCAATTGGCCTGGGGAGCTGTAAAGTATGGCAAATTCATAGCCGCTATCATCAAGTTCGTGATAATCGCATTTATCCTGTTCCTGATCATTAAAGCCATGAACAGCCTGAAATCAAAAGAAGTTCCGCCACCTGCCGTAACCCCCGAGGATATTGTGCTTTTACGTGAAATCCGGGACGCTTTAAAGAAATAACCGGCAACATTATTTCCCTTATTTTTGAGCCCTGTTTTTGGCCGGAATGGCTGAAAACAGGGCTTATAATTATACAATATGGCGAACACGGCTTCATACCAGATCAAACTTGCGCAGTTTGAGGGACCTTTTGATCTGCTCCTTTTTTTTATAGAAAGGGATGAACTGGATATCTACAATATTCCGATCACCAAAATAACCAACGACTTCCTCGATTTTATTCACTCACAGGAGTCATTGAATATCGAATTGTCAAGCGAGTTCATTTTGTTTATTTCCACGCTGATGCGGATTAAGGCAAAAATGTTATTGCCCCGTAAAGAACTGGATGCACAGGGTAACGAGATAGATCCCCGCGAAGAACTGGTGAGTAAAATACTGGAGTATAAAAGATTTAAGGAAGCTTCTGCGCAAATGGCGGAAATGGAAGCATTGCGGATGCTGATGGTAAAAAGAGGGAACATTCAGAAAGATCTTTCACAGATCGGCGAAGAAATTGGCGAAGGCACCGAGATACAGAACATCACCCTGTTCAAACTGATGAAGGCATTTGAACGCACCATGCAGAAATACTCTGATCGTGTCAACAAACCGGTGCATACTGTAGTACAGTATAATTATACGATGGAAAACAGCCGGCAGGACATGCTGGAAATGGCGCAGTCACAAAAAACAGTGGCATTTGAAAAGATCTTTGAGAAAGTAGAGAACCGAGTGCATGCGATCTTTTTATTCTTATCATTGCTTGAACTGGTGCAGCAGAAGTTTATGAAAATAATAATCGGCGAAGGCAAAAATAACTTCATCATCGAGTACAATGAGCCTGAAAACAGGCTCGCTGAACTGGAAGAAGATAATCAACCACAATAATCAAAAAAATCAATAAGTATGAAACGTTACGCTACAGCAAACTGGAAAGGAACAGGAAAAGAAGGTAAAGGAACAAACACTACCCAGTCAGGCGTGTTGAACAATGCACAATATTCATTCAATACCCGTTTTGCAGATGGCATCGGTACCAATCCGGAAGAGTTGGTTGCTGCCGCGCATTCCGGTTGTTTCACCATGAAATTGAGTTTCGCATTAAATGAAGCCGGCTTTACAGCGGACAATATCGACACCAAATGCACGATTACTTTTGAGAATGGCGCGATCACAGAAAGTCACCTGGAGGTAACAGCTACCGTTCCGGGAATTGATGCGGCAAAATTTGCAGAAGTAGCGGCAGACGCGAAAGCCAATTGCCCGATCAGCAAATTGCTGAATACGAACATTACGATGGAGGCCAGCCTTGCTTAATTAATAAGGCTGGAATTGTTTTATACCAGACAGGCTGTATCTCACTTATGTGTGGATACAGCCTGTCTTATTTTTTGGAGTAGAATTAGCTGGTTGTATGCTGATCTCTATTTGCAGTATTTCCGTTGGCTGCCTTTTGGAAAACTCCGTTACAATACACGACTAACACAACTCTCCCTTAGCTCATTTTCTCTGTTCGCTCCTTTGAGATTCCTCTCAACAACCCAACAACATCGAACCAGTACGCCACTGAAAATAAATAGCACGACATCCCGTGTCAGCATTACTCATAAATCCACAACAAAACCGGCTTGCCAGACTTGTCCAGCAAAGGCTTCAGGTATTTTAAAAAACCAGGTGATACAGTCGGGCAGCCATCACTCTGGCAGATCTCGTCCTTCACTTCCGATTCAGGCACACATTCATGCGAGTGCAGTACCACAAAACGCTCAAAGGCTTTATCATTTGTTTTATCAAGACCATATAATTTATAGGCCAGGCCAAAACGCCCCTGGTAGGAATAGCCGATCTTATACTTACCTAGTGAGGTACAACCACAGCCAACAGTATTGCCGTATTTTCTTCCTTCCAGCCATTGCTCGTTGCACCGGCCATGGGTGACCACACCCGTATTGATCACAGAATCTTTGCCGAAATGGTACACAAAAAAACGATTCTGTCCCGAGGGCAGGCTCATATCTATAAAAAAACAGACCTGTTGGTTATAACCCGCGTTTTTTACAAATTCCTTTGCCTCCATCGCTTTCCCTTTCAGCTTTTCATCTGTAACAGGTGAGCGCACATATGCTGTTGTTATTTTAGGACCATTTATGGCCAGGGTTCGTTGCAATACTCCTGTATGGGAAAACCAGGCGATCGTGATAGTAGCTGTAAGCAGGAGAAGACCGGAAATGATGATAAATTTTCGCATAGCTGTTGGAGAATGGTAGTGGGATGCCTAACGGCAAAAATTCCATATTTGGTATAAAAAAAATGATAAAATCACTTCATGGGATCTTAATAAGATTTTATATGGCGGTCAGATTATTATTTTATCTAACTGGTGTCATTGAAGAAGAAAATTGACGACGACCTATTATCTTATTTATTACCTTCCGGGTATTCCGACTTATTAATGCTTTACAACACTATTATGATGAAAAAATCGATCCTTTTTATTTTTCTGTTTGTTGCTGCTATTGCACAAGGCCAGCAACAAAATTCCGATTCTACAAAAAAATCAAGGGCAATGGGCTGGAAAGATGTTTCCAACTGGCGCTCGATCAGCACGTTCAGTGTCACTCTTTCTCCCGACGGTAAATGGGTGGCTTATCCTTTACTGACCAGGGAAGGTGATGGCGAACTGATCGTACAAAAAGTAAAAGATACCGCGCAAAAAAAATACTCCATTGGGGGGGCTAGTTTTGCAGGCTTCTCTTTTTCCGATGATGGTAAATGGCTTGCGTTTAAAGAATATCCCAAATTCAAAGAGGCAAAAGCCGCGGCTAAAAGCCCGGGTAAACAATTGTTTGAAAAACTTATCCTGGTAGAACTGGCCACCGGCAAAAAAACGGAGTTTGAAAAGGCGGGTAATTTTTCTTTTAATGGTAAACTGTCTTCTTACCTGGCTATCTCTCTTGTCAAGGACAGGGCTGCTGCTAAACCAGATGATCCCAAAAGCGCGGACCTGCTAATAGTTGAACTGGCCACCGGCAAAAATCAAAACATTGGAAATGCCGGCGAATTTGCATTTAACAAAGCCGGCAATCTCCTGGCTTATACCATTGATGCGGTCAATAAGACCGGCAACGGACTTTACCTGCTCGATATGTCGTCTAAACAGACAACCGTGCTGGATAATGACAAGACCCTGTACAAGTCGCGTGGAGGGAATGAGGAAGGTACCGCGTTCGCATTGCGAAAGCTTACGAAAGACGAAAAATATAAGGCGGATAAAGGTTGGGTGCTGGGTGTAAAAGATGTAACAAAGACCACAATGGTTGTGACATGAGATCCGATAAACGATTCACCTGCTTTTGCAAGAGAAAATACTATAAGTCAGGACACACGGACATCCTGGTCGGAAGACCAGACGCGGTTATTTTTTGGCATCAGCGAATTACTACCGGTAAAAAAGGAAACACCTGCCGGAGATACCAGTACTGCTGCAAAAACAACCGTACCGAAAACAACCGAAGCACAAAATCTTGAACGGATCAAAGCGGATACATCCATCAAGAGTATTGATGATCTGAAAAAAGCCCTTGCAAGACTGGACTCTGCAAAAGCAAAGCCAGGTATGAAACCAATGGTACCCTCCCCGGATGATATCACAAAACCGGATATGATCATCTGGCATTGGAAGGATAAGCGCCTGCAAAGCCGTCAGCAGGTGCAGGAAATGCAGGACAAGAATTACGCTTATACGGCGATGTATGATATCAATGCGAAAAAATTTACCCGGCTCAACGACAGCAGCATGATCACCCTCATGAATATGCCAAAAGAACGATATGCGATGGGCATGGATATCCGGTCATATGAACTGGATGGCAACCTGGACGGACAGAGTTATGCTGATTACTACATTATTGATCTGCAAACCGGCGCTAAGACATTATTTGCAGAAAAATTCTATCAGCCTTCTTTTAGTTCAAGACCAGATCCTTCACCAGACGGAACAAAATTCGCCTTTGGCAAGGATGGTCAGTATTATGTATATGATATTCCAACAAAGACCACTGTGAATATCACTGAACATATACCTACTTCATTTGTGGATACGGAAGATGATCACAATGTGGTGAAACCACTTACCAATATTATCGAATGGAGCAGTGACAGCAAATACCTCCTGATCCGCGATCTCTGGGATATATGGCAGGTGCCGGTAAACGGAAAAGAAGCTGCAGTGAACCTGACTGTTTCAGGACGTTCATCGCAGACAAGGTATATAAACAGGTATGTACTGGATCCGGATGAGAAAGGGATCGATTTAAAGAAACCACTCTATGTACGTATGTATGGCGAATGGACAAAAAAGAGCGGTATCGGGCGTATCGAACCAGGCAAAAAAGGATTGCAGCCTGGTGTGAAGAACCTGCTGTGGGAAGACATGAATGTGGGCAACCTGAACAAAGCAAAGAATGCTCCTGTATACATATATTCAAAAGAAAAATTCAGCCAGGCTCCTGAATTTTATGCAGGCTCTGAAGCGTTGACCGATGCGCAGCAGGCAACCAGCAATACTCCTGATAAGGGAAAATATATTTTCAGTGAAGGCGTGCAGCTGGTGAATTATGTATCTGATAAAGGCGATAGTTTACAGGGCGCATTATTCCTGCCTGCAGGATATGAAAAAGGAAAGAAGTACCCGACCATCGTGTATTATTATGAAAAAATGTCGCAGTCATTGAATGTATATAGCAACCCTGATTTTCCTGGAGGTGGCTGGAATCCCGCGATGTATACAAGCAATGGGTACGCAGTATTTATGCCCGATATCGTATACAAAATGGATGATCCGGGTATGAGTGCGGTATGGTGTGTATTGCCCGGTGTAAAAGCTGCTCTTAAAACAGGCGTGATCGATGAAAAGAATATCGGCATCCAGGGTCATAGCTGGGGCGGATACCAGACAGCATTCCTGGTTACGCAGACCAATATGTTCAAAGCCGCAGCGCCAGGCGCCGCGCTTACGAATATGGTGAGCATGTATGACCTGATCTACTGGAACAGCGGCGGTGGCAACATGTCGATCTTTGAAGCCTCACAAGGCCGTTTCAAAGGAGCGCCCTGGGAGAACTGGGATTCTTACCTGCGCAACTCGCCGATCTATCATGTAAAGAATGTAAACACGCCGATACTGCTATTGCACAATGATAAAGACGGCGCGGTAGACTTTACACAGGGAATAGAATTTTATAACGCCCTGCGTCGTTTGAAAAAACCGGTTGTCATGATCACCTATAAAGGAGAAAATCATGGCATCTCAAAACTGGAAAACAGAAAGGACTACGCGGTACGTATGATGGAATTTTTCGACTACCATTTAAAAGGTAAAGCTGCTCCGGACTGGTTGAAGGATGGAATAGATCGTTCGAAGCTGGAAGAACATCTGGAAAAAAGAGCGTTTTAAGAATTCAAAATTAAAAATGCAAAATTCAAAAATATACTCCGTAAATGGGAGTGTGTTTTTGAATTTTGCATTTTTAATTTAACCTGATTGTGACAGTACTGTAATTAAAAAATGGACTCCGAAAACTGGGGTCTGTCTTTGAACTTTTAATTTTGAATGAACCCTGTCTTAGTATTTTCCCGAAACCCTTGCATCAAATCCACATTTCAAACCATAATTATAATCAGAGGGACTGGCATCGTACATGTCGCTAAAATACTGCTGGGCAGAAATAATAGTGGGGTCGGTAAAAAGATTTACCATAAGAGATGAAGGGTCTACGATACTTCCAATAATCAGGACAGCATTTGCGATAGGAGCACCCGGCGCCAAAGCGGCAGGTTCTACCCCGCCAGGCAACGCCAGATTTATCTTGTGGTATTCCCAGGTAAAACTGATTCCATATTCGGGATGTTGACTTATGACCTGGGCTTTAAAATATTCCCCATTTAGCAGACCTTCTTTGAAACCATCCGCATAAGTCAGGTCGCGGGTAACCTGGGAAAAGCTGTTTGTACCTATGATGGCGCATAGGAACAAAAGAAAAGAGATTTTTTTCATTGATTTGTTTTTGGTGTTAACAATTAAAGGTTAGATATAACCTACTAAAGATAAACATTCATCAATGATGATCCCATTCCGGGTAGAAAGGAGTTACAGGGATATTTAGAACCACCCTTATGGTAAAATTCAAAATTCAAAAATATACTCCGAATACCGGGGTGTGTTTTTGCATTTTGACTTTTAGATTCAATCTGATAGTGACGGTATTACAATTAAAAATGGACCCCGATAACCGGGGTCCATTTTTTAATTTTGCATTTTGACTTTTACAGCCATCATTGAAAGTACATTTTCCCTAATGCCCTGTGTATCGTATTCACACTCGCGTTGGAGTTCCTTTGGTGTACCATGTTCTACTATGCGATCAGGGATGCCCAGTATGCGGATATCATTTTTATAGCCATGTTCTGCCATGAATTCGAGGATGGCGCTGCCAATACCGCCTTTAATGCTGCCATCCTCTACGGTAATGATCTTTTCATATTTGCTGCAGGCTTCATGCAGTAATTCTTCATCCAGGGGTTTTGCGAAACGCATATCGTAATGTCCTGGATTTATCCCTTCATTTTTCAGATCACGGATGGCCGCCGCGGCAAAATTGCCCGGGTGTCCAAATGAAAGTATCACGATATCTTTTCCTTCTTTTAATTTTCTTCCTTTGCCGACGGTGATCTCTTTCATTGCTGTTTTCCAATCCGGCATTACACCTTCACCTCTTGGATAACGAATTACAAATGGGAGTTTATTGGAATCCAGTTGAGCCGTGTACATCAGGTTTCTCAGTTCGCTTTCATTCATTGGTGAGCTGATGACCATATTCGGAATACAACGGAAATAGGCGATATCATAACAACCGTGATGGGTAGGTCCATCATCGCCTACAAGACCGGCCCGATCAAGGCAAAGAATGACGGGCAATTTCTGAATGGCCACATCATGCACTACCTGGTCATAGGCACGTTGCATGAAAGAAGAGTAGATATTGCAAAAAACTTTCATGCCTTGTGTGGCCATACCCGCACTGAGCGTGACGGCGTGTTGCTCACAGATGCCGACATCAAAAGCGCGGTCAGGCATTTTTTCCATCATATATTTTAACGAGGAGCCTGAAGGCATCGCGGGTGTTATACCGATGATCTTCGCATTCTTTTCGGCCAGTTCAATGATCGTATGACCAAATACATCCTGGTATTTCGGCGCCTGCGGCGTATCAAATTTTTTCTTAAAGATCTCGCCGGTCACCTTATCAAACAATCCCGGGGCATGCCATACGGTCTGGTCCTTTTCGGCCAGCGCATATCCTTTTCCCTTGGTAGTGATGATATGCAGGATCTTTGGACCCGGTATTTCCCGGAGATCTTTCAAGGTATCTACCAGCTTGGTGATATTATGCCCGTCTATCGGACCAAAGTACCGGATCTTCAGTGCCTCGAACAGGTTGGCGCTGCTATTCACCATCCCTTTCATTCCTTCGGCTAATTTATGTGCCATTCCGCGGGTAAAATTTTTACCTACGGGCAGTTTGCCCATTAGTTTCCAGACATCATCCTTTACTTTATTGTAAGTAGGAGAAGTGGTGATATCGGTAAGGTATTCTTTCAGCGCGCCTACATTCGGATCGATGCCGATGCCATTATCATTCAGCACGATCAGCATATCCGTATTGGCCACCCCGGCATGGTTCATTGCTTCAAAAGCCATTCCCGCGGTCATAGAACCATCACCGATAACGGCTACCGTCTTTCTGTTGGTCTCGCCCTTGTATTTAGCGGCCATGGCCATGCCCAGCGCGGCAGAGATGGAAGTAGATGAATGACCCACTCCGAACGTATCATATTCACTCTCGCTTCTTTTGGGAAAGCCGCTTAATCCGTGGTATTTTCTATTAGTAGGGAAATTGTCCCGGCGGCCCGTCAGTATCTTATGCCCGTATGCCTGGTGGCCTACGTCCCAAACCAACTGATCATAAGGGGTATTATAGATGTAATGAAGGGCTACTGAAAGTTCTACCACGCCCAGGCTGGCACCAAAATGCCCCCCATGTACGCTCACGACATCAATAATATACTGGCGAAGTTCATTACAAACCTGGTGTAGTTTTTCCCGGGATATCTTCTTGAGGTCTTCGGGTGAATTAATAGTTTTTAAGAGCGGTCCGGGTGTGATTTCCATGAGTGAATTTTAACGGGTGTAAAAGTAACATTTTATTCGGAATCATGCTACTATACTGGGTTTTACAAATATTGGACCTGTTAAAATTTCCCTGATTTTAGTGAGCACAGGGTCGGGATTTCCCATTTGTAAAAGGTATTTTCCACTGATCTATTAAAAAAATCTACGGGTGGCAGAATTAGTTAGATTTGCTGATATGCGGAACGGGAAACGACAATATTGGTTATTCCAGCTTTTCGGTTGGGGCGTTTTTTTGCTCATCAATGTATTTTTTGCCTTCCTTTTTGATAAACTGGAATCAAAATTTACCAGCCGCCTGCTGATCTTTATCGCCCTGGGCATCCTGCTAACGCATGCTATGCGATGGGTGATCCGGCGAGGGAATGTGCTGCTGAAGCCGTTACAGTCGCAGATCCTGATCCTGATCTGTGTAACCTTTATTTTTGGCGGACTATTAGGGCTTTTTGAAACATATGCCCAACTGCTGATGGAACTGGAAAAAAAGGTACCGCCCGGTTCCTCACAACCCACGCTTTTTCAACGGATCATCGATAATGATTTCCATTCGATCATTTATGTGTTCATGTGGAACTGTATCTATTTCATTTATCATTATGTTGAAAAAAGCCGGCGTCAGGAAGTGGATACCTTTAAGCTGGAAGCGCTGATCAAAGAGCTGGAACTGAAGACCATCAAGGCGCATATCAATCCCCATTTTATTTTTAATTCGCTGAATAGTATCCGCGCACTGGTGGATGAAAATCCGCAGCGTGCAAGAACAGCTATTACGGAATTGAGCAGCATACTCCGCAGTAGCATGCAGGCTGACAAGTCAGAAGCTGTGGCGTTCGAAAAAGAACTGCACATTGTAAAAGATTATCTCGCCCTGGAAAATATGCGGTTTGAAGACCGGCTGCAGGTGGAATATGATATCGATGAGGATACATTGGACCTGCCTGTTCCCCCGATGATGTTGCAAACACTGGTCGAAAATGCCATTAAACACGGTATCAGCAGACAGATACATGGGGGCGTGGTAAGAGTGGTTTCAGCATTGAAAAATAATTTTCATGAATTGTCAGTACAAAATACCGGTTACCTGAATGGGTTCAATAATAAGGAAGGATTTGGACTATCCAGTACGACTAACCGGCTGAGCCTTTTATACGGAAATAAGGCTAAATTTGAAATTAAGCAGGCGAGCCCATCGCTTGTAGAAGCCAGAGTGTCTATACCCTTTGATGAAGCTGACATTAAATAAAATCACATGAGAGCAATTATTATTGATGATGAACGCCTGGCAAGGGCAGAGTTGAAAAAATTATTACTGGAGTTCCCCGAAGTAGAAGTGATCGATGAAGCGGCGAATGCGGAAGAGGGGATTGCCAAGATCGAGAGCATGCATCCCGATCTTATTTTCCTGGATATACAAATGCCGGGAAAAACAGGTTTTGATATGCTTGCCCAACTGGAACGTTCACCCCAGGTGATCTTTACCACGGCTTATGATGAATTTGCATTAAAAGCTTTTGAAGTAAATGCGCTGGACTACCTGTTGAAACCAGTGGAGCCCAAGCGTCTTGCAGATGCTATTCAGAAACTACAGACAGGTGAAACACGCGAGCCAAAGATCACCACCGAAAATATCAATAATAGCATACTGGGTGAGCATGACCAGGTGTTTGTAAAAGATGGCGAACGCTGCTGGTTTGTGAAACTGAATGAAATAAGATTATTTGAAAGCGTGGGCAATTACGCCAAAGTATTTTTTGGACCTAATAAGCCATTGATATTAAAATCGCTGAATGCGCTGGAAGAAAGACTGGACGAAAAATTCTTTTTCCGCGCTAATCGTAAACATATCGTGAACCTCCGGATGATCGATAAAATAGAACCTTATTTTAATGGAGGCCTGCTGCTGGAATTAAAAGGTGGCGAAAAGATCGAAGTCAGCCGCCGGCAGACGGTTAAGTTCAAAGAAATGATGAGCCTGTAACGGTCCATTTTTCTTGTATCACTTGTGCGCAAAGCGCTGGTACCAACCAGCATTCATAAACTCTTTTAATCTATTATCTCCTTAACTCATTTATGAAGAAATTTTTCCTTGCCTCTGCAGTATTGCTCACAGCGACTGGTTTTTTATCGGCGCAAAAAGCAGATGGCATCATTACCGCAAAAGAATCTGAACGTATCCTGAAAGTACTTGCATCAGATGAAATGAAAGGCCGCAAAACATTTACGCCCGATATAGACAGGGCGGCAGATTTTATTGCAGCGGAGTTTAAAGCCACCGGTCTGCAAACCTGGAATAACAGCGCCAGCTATCGCCAGGAATTCAGCGTGACCACTGCAAAACAAATCAGTGCATCGGCAGTATTGGATGGGGTGACCATCGATCCAAAAGAAATTGTCGTAGTTAGTTTTCAGCCCGATTTTAAAATGGACCAGTCTTCCGGCTATGAGATTGCATCGATAAAAGCGGGGGCTAATCTTTTTACAGAGGCATCAAAATTTTCAGCAGCAAATAAGAACCAGTTGGTAGTGGTGGATACCAGCTTTACAAAGATGTTCGGACGTCTTACATTCCTGAAAAGAAATGCGTTTAAAACAGATAGGAACCTGGTATTTGTGTTAGCTGCAACAACTCCTTCTAAATTTTCTGTAGAAGCCAAGCATGAAATAACAGAACAGAAACTGGCCAATGTAGTAGGCGTACTGCCGGGCAAAAGCAAAAAAAATGAATATGTTATTTTTTCCGGGCATTATGACCATTTGGGAATAGGAAAAGCGGTAAATGGTGATTCTATCTATAATGGCGCGAATGATGATGCTGCCGGTACAACGGCGGTGATCATGCTGGCCAAATACTTCAAGGCATTGAAAAATAATGAGCGCACGATCATTTTTGCTGCGTTCACCGCGGAAGAGATCGGCGGTTTTGGTGCCAGGTATTTCTCCAAACAATTTGACCCGGCAAAAGTGATGGCCATGTTCAATATAGAAATGATTGGAACGGATAGCAAATGGGGTAAAAACTCAGCGTATATCACGGGTTTTGAAAAAACAGATATGGGTGCTATCCTGCAAAAAAATCTTGCGGGCACAGGGTTTACTTTTTACCCGGACCCCTATCCTGATCAGCAATTATTTTATCGCTCAGATAATGCAACACTGGCCCGGCTTGGAGTACCGGCACATACGATCTCTACTTCCAAAATGGACAGCGAACCAAACTATCATAAAGTAAGCGACCAGGTTGAAACACTGGATATGGAAAATATGGCAATGATCATCAAATCTATTGCGCTGAGTTCCCGGTCCATCGTTGATGGAAAAGACTCACCTGCGAGGGTGAAAGTGGAGGACCTGCGTTGACCGGTACAATGAAAAAAATACTTTTAATAATGGCTGTTCTTTCAGTGGGGCAGCCATTTGTTTTTTCGCAAAGCGTAGGCGATACAATTACAAAGGAAAATGTAAAAAGGGTGATCTCCTGGCTTTCATCAGATTCGCTGAAGGGCCGGGGAAATGGCAGGCCCGAACTATTACAGGCGGCTAAGTTTATCGGCAATGAATTCGAGCGCAGCAAACTTCAACCGCTAAGCGAATTTGCAAATTATTACCTGCCTTTTCGCCCGTTTGGCGGCGGTAAGAACAGTGTTCCGGATTATCTCAGTTGGAATAATGAAAAGTTGCCGAATAGTCAATTTATCTATGTGAATGTATCGCCAGGCAGCTATGCCCCAAAGAAGTTAACCGATTTTATTGTTGTAAAGCTGGACTCTTTTTTCACTTCGGGAGTACTTGAAAAAATAGACAACGATACTTCTTCTTTGCTTATCTGGACGGATCATAAGCAACCCGATGGAGTTAATTTTTTCCCACTCAAAATGAGCATAAAGGAAGGAGGACTTAAGCGAAATCTTTTGTTAGTGTATGCGGAGACCGCTCCTGTAGCACTACAACTTACCAGCAATATCGCTTATTACAATACAACGCAATACAATGTGGTAGGAATGCTGAAAGGAAAAACAAAGGCAGATGAGTTCATTCTTTTTTCATCACATTATGATCACGAAGGCGTATATAATGATAGCAGGGACAGCATAATGAATGGCGCCAATGACAATGCATCGGGTGTAACGGCAATGCTTATGCTGGCACATTATTATGCCCTGCGGAACGATAATGAACGAACGCTGTTGTTTTGTGCTTTTTCAGGAGAAGAATTGGGGCTAAAAGGATCTTATGAATTTGCCAATTATATCAATCCGGATAAAATAATTGCTGGCATCAATATAGAAATGATCGGTGTGCGTCAGTTTTGGAAAAAAGAGGTTTTTATTACCGGGTTTCGGTATTCAGGCTTACCTGCTCTACTGGAAAAAGGATTGCGCAGAGCGGGTATCAGAAAAATGTCGGAACCGAATGAGGAAAAACAATTATTCAGACGAAGCGACAATTACCCTTTTGCAGAAAAAGGCGTACCCGCTCATACAATTATGGCCAGTGACGATGACGATCCCTGTTATCATCAACCCTGCGATGAGCTAAGAAGGATCGATATCCCCAATATGACGGCGATCATCCAGGGTATTGCAGTTGCAGCCATTCCGTTGGTAAATGGTACAGCAACACCGGGTCGGCCGAATCCGCGCGACTATGAAAGGGAAAAGCCCAGTAATTTCAGGGTAAAATGGTGAATTATTATTTCAGCACCGGTACAGAATGTACGGCATCACTCATTTCTTTGATCAACGAAGCGTCTTTCTCAATGGCATTGCCTACCACGATCACATCAGCACCAGCTTTGCAATTGAGATAGGCTTTTTCTGGTTGAACAATGCCGCCGCCAATGATAAGGGGCACTTCAATATGATCGGCAACACTTTTGATCATGCTTTCAGCAATAGGTCTTTTGGCGCCACTGCCTGAGTCCATATAAATTAGTTTCATGCCCAGCATTTCACCGGCCATCGCAGTACACATGGCAATCTCATTTTTGTCTGCAGGCACAGGGCTGGCATTGCTGATATAGGAAACGGTGGTAGGCGCCCCACCATCAACGACGATATAACCGGTTGGCATTATTTCCAGTCCCGACTGGCGAACAAAGGGAGCCGATACCACGTGCTGACCGATCAGCAATTCAGGGTTACGGCCGGAAATAAGGGACAGGTATAATAACGCGTCCGCATATTTACTGATCTGTGAAGGACTGCCGGGAAATAAAATAACGGGGATCTCGCAATTCTTTTTGATATGCTTTACGCAATCATCAAGATGATTAGAGATGACAAGACTACCACCAACTAGCAGGTAATCTACTTTGGCGGCAACAGATAATTCAACCAGTTCATCCAGTATTGTTGCATCTACCTTGTCAGGGTCAATTAATACGGCAAAGGATTTTTTCCCCTGCTTCTTTTTCTCCGCTAATTGTTGATAGATAATAGACTTCATCCGGTACCGGTTGATTGCTGCAAAAATGCGAAAAAGTTTTGATTTACAAACGATTCTGACCGTTATTCAGGTCTTTTACGCTGAATATATACGGGTTTCAGCGGCGAAAACGATTTACAGGCGCAGGTACGCGGCCAGTTGTACGATATGATTGTTGGTAAATGCCGAATTTCTGCCACTAATGTACTGGTTCATATAGCCCGCTTCCAGGTCAAAAGACTTTTTCAGCCGGTACCCAACCGCCAGGTAAAGCCTGTTTTGATCAAAGGATTTGCCATTTACATTGGTATTATTGCCAAAATTGAGAAATACTTCGTCCTGCAAAGCCGCAAACATGCCTTTCTGAAAAACGGGCTCTTTTGTAAAAGGAATGACATTTCGCAAAAAATAGCGGAAACGGTTGGCGTAAAGAGAGCCGTCATTTTTTAGTTCATTATTGATCGCTACACTTTTTGAAATAAACCGTTGCTCTACCCTGAATCGATGACTTAGCATCACCCGGTTCAGCTTGTGATTATATAAAAGCTGTTCCCAGATCCGGTGTTCAGGCGCATACCCGCTTACATTACTTACTGTTCTGTAATTATCAATAAAAGCATAACCTGCAGTAACAATAAGTTGTTTGGATAGATGAACATTCAACCCTGTACGGACAAGTATGGTTTGCATGCGTTTCAATTCATCTGAACTTCTTAATTGAACGTCTGCGTGGATACTTGTTTTTTTTCCTGTTTTAAATGTATTGAACGAAGCCAGCCAGCCTGTAAACTGAGATTGTGCATGCACACGGTTGGCAATGCAAATAATAAAAATCGCAAATAACAGGAAACAGATTTTTTTCATGTTGCAAAAGAACAAAAAAATAAGTTGTTGGCAAATTGAAAAGAGATAGTCTCATCGTTTTTTTAACACGGGGTTATAGTAGGTATTCAGGGGTAGAGTTTGTTTTTCTTTTTTAACACGGAGGCACTGGTGATCTTTTGCTTTGTCTGAAATTAACTTCTTTCAGTAGTGTAATAAAATTATAGCTCAAAATATGGAGCACGGAAAAGTTCAAGATGCTTTGAAGAATTTTCCTAATCTGTGCCTCCCTATTTTAAGCTATAGTCTATTATTAAAATCATAACAAGAGTAAATTCTAAACAGAAAGAATGATCACCAGCGCCTCCGTGTAAAAAACAAAATAGGGGTTTCCTATATCTACTACTAACTTACCGATCTGCCAAATAAAAAAATGGCCCTGCAAGCTATAAGGAGTGTGCAAAAATTTTATAAGCCAACACTGTTAAGCGTTAGGTGAAACAGCGGCATTATTATCCACACAATGTTAATATTTGTGGGTTTGAAATAAGCGTAGTAAAAAATAGTTTCGTAAACGTCACCCGCCTGGGTGGATCACTGGAATAATAGGGTCTCAAACACATTAAATTCATCAGTTATGGCTAACACAAAGCGGGCTTCCGGTTTGCAATTCTCCCGTCGCTTTACTAAGGAAGGGATCTCTGTTTTCGATCTGTTTGAATACGATTACCGCACATCCGTTATCCGCAATCCAAATGGCGAAACGGTATTTGAAATGAACAATGTAGAAGTGCCGAGACAATGGAGCCAGATAGCTACTGATATTTTAGCGCAACAATATTTTCGTAAAGCAGGTGTACCTCAGCCTGATGGATCACTGGGCAGAGAGACTTCGGCCAAACAGGTAGCACACCGTATGGCTAATTGCTGGCGGGTATGGGGAGAGCGGTATGGTTATTTTGCTTCTTCCGCAGATGCGGAAATTTTTTACGAAGAACTGGTCTATTCTATTCTCAACCAGATGTGCGTGCCCAATTCACCGCAATGGTTCAATACAGGGCTGCATGAAAGCTATGGCATAAAAGGAAAACCACAGGGACATTATTATGTAGATGCCGTAGATGGACAATTAAAAAAATCAACTTCCGCCTATGAGCGGCCACAACCACATGCCTGTTTTATATTAAGCGTGGATGATGACCTGGTGAATGAAGGCGGTATCATGGACCTCTGGGTACGTGAAGCAAGGATCTTTAAATACGGTTCTGGTGTAGGCACTAATTATTCAAGTCTGCGCGGAGCTAATGAAAAACTAAGTGGTGGTGGTACATCAAGCGGGTTAATGAGTTTTCTGAAAATAGGTGATCGTGCGGCAGGTGCTATCAAAAGTGGCGGCACTACAAGAAGGGCGGCCAAGATGGTTTGTCTTGATCTCGACCACCCGGAGATAGCAGAATTCATTGACTGGAAAGTGGAAGAAGAAAGAAAGGTAGCGGCATTAATAGCAGCCGGATATCCATCGGGCTATGAGGATGAAGCGTATAAAACAGTAAGTGGTCAGAATTCAAATAACTCGATCCGTATTCCCAACTCTTTTTTCAAAGTATTGGAAGAAGATGGTGAATGGGAATTGAAAGGAAGAATGGATGGGCGGGTGATGAAAAAAATTCCTGCCAGGGAATTGTGGAAGAAGATCTCCTATGCCGCCTGGCGTTGTGCAGATCCGGGTACACAATACAATACAACGATCAACGAATGGCATACCTGCCCGGAAGGAGGCGAGATAAGAGCATCCAATCCCTGTAGTGAATACATGTTCCTGGATAATACAGCCTGTAATCTCGCGTCGGCCAACCTGATGAAGTTTTTTGATACAGAAAACAACCAGTTTGATGTAGAGGGATATGAATACAATTGCCGGCTCTGGACTGTTGTACTGGAAGTATCTGTATTGATGGCGCAGTTCCCTTCAAAGGAAGTAGCGCAATTGAGTTATGAATACCGTACACTGGGATTGGGATATGCCAACCTGGGCACTATGCTGATGGTAAGTGGCATTCCTTATGATAGTGATGAAGCAAGGGGTATTGCCGGCGCTATCACGGCGATCATGACAGGCACAGCTTATAAAACCTCGGCGGAAATGGCAGGAGTACTTGGCGCATTTCCCAGGTATGAGGATAATAAGGAACATATGATGCGCGTAATGCGCAATCACCGTCTTGCAGCATATGATGCGGATGAATACGAGGGGTTGAGCTTAAAACCACAGGGCATTAAAGCCGAGAATTGCCCGGACTATTTATTAAAAGCCGCGTGTAAAGCATGGGATGATGCGGTAGAGTTAGGGGAACAATATGGTTATCGCAATGCGCAGGCCACAGTGATCGCGCCTACGGGCACGATCGGTTTGGTGATGGATTGTGATACTACGGGAGTGGAGCCCGATTTTGCATTGGTGAAATTTAAAAAATTATCGGGCGGTGGTTATTTCCGTATCATCAATCAATCGGTACCAGCCGCATTGAAGAACCTGGGATATACATTGAAGGAATCACAGGCAATCATTAAATATGCGGTAGGGGCGGCTTCTTTTGCCAATGCTCCTTTTATCAATCATCAAACCCTGAGTGAAAAAGGATTTACTGCCGAAGAGATCCGGAAACTGGATGCTGCCGCTGTTAC